>JARKQO010000518.1 GCA_029974855.1 Eubacteriales bacterium | reverse complement strand
GGCGCGGCGCTGCCTCTGGCGCCGGAATAGCGGGTGCCCTCGTCCTCAAATCCGCCCCGCATCTGGGCGCTTTGGCGCTTCTGGTCCTTGTTGCGCCGGTTTTGATCCTGATAAAATGCCATAGGGACATCTCCATTCATTCATAGTGGGTGGGATGGAATTGGAAAAGCGGGGGGAATGGGGCTCAGCGGCCTTGCTCATCCAGGAAGGCCTTGCGCTCCCGGCGCTTTTGGGCCAGGCAGCCGCAGGTTTTGGCCCCCTCGGGGCAGGGGCCCCGCAGGCAGCCGGGGCCCGCGTCCTCAAACAGGGCGGGGGCTACCGGATAGCAAAGCTGAAACATGGTCTCCGCCACAGCGCGGATTTCCCACTGGGCCCGGTTGCACATCCGCAAGGAGAAGAAATGCCGCAGCTCCCGGGCGTTCATGGTCACCAGCATCCGGGTTTCGCAGGCGTTGGGCAGCACAAAGCGGGCGTCCTCGTTGCTCTTTTCCCCAGAGGCCCCCAGCTCCCGCTGCCACTGCCGGTACCATTCATGGATCTGCGCCATCTGGCCTTCGTACCGGGCCAGGGCTTCGGGCCCCAGGGCCTGGATGGAAGGGGGCACCACGTAACCAAAGCCGTTCTCATAGCTGACGTAGCGCTGGCTTTGCACGCTGAAGCTGGCGATCCGGTGCCGGGTGATCTGGGCCAGCAGCGACCGGCTGACCCCTTCCAGCAGGAAGGTGAAGCTGGCGTGCTCCAGCACGCTTTCGTGGCCCATTTCCATCAGCTTGCGCAGGAAGGCCTGCTGGTCCTTTTCGGACACCAGCTGAAGCAGCGCGTCCACATCGCCGCCCGCGTAGCAAAGCCTGGCGCCAAGGGCGATGAGCTCCTCCGTTTGCACGGTGGAGCGGACCAGCTCCACCCGTTGGGTACACTGGGACATGGGAAATTCCTCCAGGAGGCGGCGGGGCTTGTCCCGGCCGCCGGGATATCGCGTAACAGTTTATTTTACGGCATTGGGACGGCGATGTCAAACAATTCGAGGATTCGGGCCTCTTGCCCGGTGAGGTACAGATAGCCCAGAAGGGCCTCCAGCCCCGTGGCGTCGGAATAGGCCACCGGGTCCTGGTTCCTGGGGGCGGCGTGCTTGGCCTGGGCATTGCGGCCCCGGCGCAGCACGTCGCTTTCCTCCTGGGTCAGCAGCGGGATCAGCCGGGCCAAGGCCTGGGCCTGGGCCCCGGCGTTCACCTGGGCGATGGCCTGGCGGTGCAGCAGGTTCACCCGGGCCCAGGAGCCCATAAGGCGGCTGCGTACCAGCAAATCCCACACCGTATCCCCGATGAAGGCCAAAGCCAGGGGGTTTTTCAGCCGGGCTTCTCCGGGAGGAAGGGGCTTGGGGAACAGGGAGCCTTCGTGCATGGGCGCGCCTCGCTTTCCTGGGGTCTTGGAAGCCTTTCCCTGATGATAGCATGGCGGCCCACCCGATTCAAGAGCAAGAGGGTTCGGGGCCGGGGCCGTTTCAGGCCTACGGCGCGTCCTCGTCGATCTCCCCAAAGGCATCCTGGGGGGTACGGCCCTGGCGGGCCAGCAAATCCACCCAGTCTGCCAGGCCGCGGGCCAAGGCCACGCCGATGCGCTTTTGGTAGGCCTCGGTCAGCAGCAGCGCCTCCTCCTGGGCATTGCTTAAAAAGCCGCATTCCACCAAGGCCGAGGGAATGCGGCTTCGCAGTACGTAGTAGTTGCCCGCCATAGCCACCCGGCGCTTGGGAGGCTCCAGCTCCGCCAGCAAGGCCGCCTGGAGCACCCCCGCCAGCATGCGGCCGTCCTCGCCCCCATACTGGTAAAACACCTGGGGGCCGCTTTCCTTGCGGGCGCGGTATTCGTTCAGGTGGATGCTCAAAAGCACCGTGGCATCGGCCTCCAGGGCCGCATCCAGCCGGGCCTGGAGGTCCCGCCTTTTTCGCTGGCGGTTGACCACATCCGCTTTTTCCCCCAGGGCCACGTCCTCCCGGCGGGTGAGCACCACCTTGGCTCCGTGGGAGGTGAGGACTTCCTCCACCCGCAGGGCGATTTGGAGGGTCAGCGCCTTTTCCCAGATTCCGCTGTCATGGGCCCTGGCCCCTCCGTCATATCCGCCGTGGCCGGGGTCCACGGCCACCACCAGCCCGGCCAGGGCGTCCGGGGCCAAGGGCTTTTCCCCCTTGCCCCCGGCGGGGGAGGTATTCCGGGAAAGGCTCAGGCCCAGGGCCATAGCCAGCACGGTCATCGCCAGCAGGTAGAGGACGCACACCCGAAGCCGGCCCAGGCGATTTGTTACAAGATCATGAATGAAAGATGTCATTTCAGCCGTCTCCCTGTTTTTGGAAATTCTATGGGGATCGGATCGGAAAAATGACGGTTTTGAGATGGAAAAGGCTTTGAAATAAAGGGATTACATTTTTCTTGTTTTTGGGTCGCCGGGCCCGGAGGCCGCCGGGAGAGCCCCGGGGCTTCCGGGCGGTTTTGTAATAGTTTCTGAAAGCCAAACAGCTTACGGAATTGTGTCGAATGGCTTGCAAAATCTGGGATTTCCACATTTCCCACATAGTTTTCCACGCAAAAAGTGAGATTTGAGCTTGAAAATCGCATTTATGTGGAAAAAAGAATGTCGAAAAGTAGAAGCGAGAAAGTTTTCCACATGTGGAAACAGAACGACAAAATCATGAATTATTGATGACAATATGTGAATAAAACGAAATAAATGGCCGGAGGCTGCCGGAGATTTTTGCTTACAGCCATTCTCGGTAGCGCTTGACATAGGCCCGTTTCACCAGCTGGGCGGAGAATCCATATCCTACCAACAGCACCACCAGCCAGGGAATGAAAGAGGGGGGCAAGGGCATCATATCCAGGCCCACGGAAAGGCGGCTAAAGCCCACCCCCAGCGCCACGGCGGCCACCAGCAGCGTGGGCAGCAGCAGCGCCAGAGAAGGCCTGCTTTGCAAAAAGGGCGTCTTGGCCGTGCGGATCATGTGGATGACCAGCACCTGGGATACGGTGCCGAACACGAACCATCCCGCCTGGAACAAAGGCGCCAGTTCCATCCGGTTGGCCCCCAGGGCCCACCACAGCACGGCGAAGCACAGCAGGTCAAACACCGAGCTCAGGGGCCCCAAGAACGCCATGAAGGACCGGATGGACCCGGTTTCCCATTTGCGGGGTCTCTGGAGGTATTCCCTGTCCACGCTGTCAAAGGGGATGCCCATTTGGGAGAAATCGCACAGCAGGTTCTGGGTGAGAATCTGCACCGGCAGCATGGGCAAAAAGGGCAGGAAAATGCTGGCGGCCACCACCGAGATGATGTTGCCGAAGTTGCCGCTGGCCGCCATCTTGATGTATTTGACGATGTTGCCAAAGGTGTGGCGGCCCTCGATGACCCCTTCCTCCAGCACCATCAGGTCCTTTTTCAGCAAGATGATGTCCGCGCTCTCCTTGGCGATGTCCACGGCGCTGTCCACGGAGATGCCCACATCCGCCTGGCGCAGCGGGGGCGCGTCGTTGATGCCGTCCCCCATGTAGCCCACAGTGTGGCCGGCGGTTTGGAAGGCCCTCACCACCCGCTCCTTTTGGGAGGGGGAGAGCTTGGCGAACAGGTCGCAGGTTTTGATGGCCTGGGACAACGCCCCATCGTCCATGGCCTCCACATCCCGGCCCGTGAGCACCTGGGCCGTGTTCACCCCCACCTTGCCGCAGACCTTCACGGCCACGCCCTCGCTGTCCCCGGTGAGCACCACGGTGCGCACCCCGTGCTCCCTCAGGGCGGTGATGGCGGCCTTGGCGCTTTCCTTGGGCGGGTCCAAAAAGCCCACGAAGCCGATGAGCACCATCTCCCGCTCATCCGCCACGCCGAACACGCCGCTGCCGGGCACCTCGTTCCTTTGGGCCACGGCGATGATCCGCAGGCCCTCCGCGTTGTGCTTTTCGTAGGTGGCCATGGCCATGCGCCGGGTTTCCTCGTCCATGGGCAGCACCTGGCCGTGGAGCTCCACAAAGGAGGAGATGGCCAGCATTTCCTCCACAGCGCCCTTGGTGATCATCTGCCGCTTGCCCCCGGCGTCCTCCAGCACCACGCTCATCCTGCGGCGGGCGAAATCAAAGGGAATCTCGTCCACCCGGCTGTAGGCGTCCAGCATGCCCTCCAGGCCGTTTTGCCGGGCCCGGTTGATGATGGCCAGGTCGATGAGGTTTTTGAGGCCCGTTTGAAAGTGGCTGTTCAGGTACGCGTGGCGCAAAATCCGGTCGTCGTCGTCTCCGTGGACGTCCATGTACTTTTCCAGGATGATCTTGTCCTCGGTGAGGGTGCCGGTTTTGTCTGTGCAGAGCACATCCATCTCCCCGAAGGTCTGGATGGCCCCCAAGGAGCGCACGATGACCTGATGCCTGGACATGGACACAGCGCCCTTGGCCAAGGTGGAGGTCATGATCACCGGGAGCATTTCCGGGGTCAGCCCCACGGCGATGCTGATGGCGAACAGCAGCGCGCCGGGCCAGTCCTGCTTCAGCAGCCCGTTCACCACAAACACCACGGGCACCATCACCAGCATCATGCGCACCAGCAAGCGGCTCACGGAATCCACGCCCCGCTCGAAGCTGGTTTTGGCCCGGTCCCCGGAGAGGGACTTGGCCATGGAGCCGAAATAGGTGTTGTTGCCTGTGGCCAGCACCAAGGCCGTGGCGCTGCCGCTGACCATGTTGGAGCCCATGAAGCCGATGCCGGACAGATCCGTCAGGGCCGCCTCCGGCTCGCTTTCCCGGTCGCTGAACTTCTCCACGGGGCTCGACTCCCCGGTGAGGGCCGCCTGGGCCACAAAGGCGTCCTTGGTGGCCAAAAAGCGCACGTCCGCAGGCAGCATATCCCCGGCGGACAGCCGCACGATGTCCCCGGGAACCACCTCATCCATGGGCAGCTCCGTAAGCAGCCCGTCCCGGTATACGTCCGCCTTGTTGGAGATCATCCTGGACAGCTTTTCGGCGGCGGCGTTGGAGCGCTGGCTTTGCACAAAGGCCACCAAGCTGGAGAGCAGCACCAAGGACAGGATGATGGCCACGGTGAGGTAGTCCGGCTTCAAGGACACCACCACGTCCGTGAAATACGTCACCGCCGCCACCAGCAGCAAAATGACGTTGAAGGGGTTGATCACCGCTTCCCGGAGCCTGTGCAAGGTGGTGTTGTGATTCCCGACGGTGATGACGTTTTTCCCCAATTCCTCCTGCCTGTTTTCCGCTTCCTCCCGGGTAAGCCCCGCCGGGGTGGAGGACAGGGCGGCGTGCAGCGCCTCCGGCTCCAACAGGGCGTAGGAGCGAAGCCTGGCCTCGGTGTCCCGCTGGTTTTGCTGCAGTTGGATACCCTGGTTTTTTTTGCGCATGAAGTTCACTGGGATCATTCCTTTCTTTTTCAGGATTCCCCAGTGTCAATACTCTATGGCAACAGAAACGCCGCCCCAACGGACGGCGGCAAATACACGGACCCTGGGTCCATCGGCGGTTTACCCGCGCAAGGGACAGCGGCCCGGAATCATCACCGGCGCGTTGGTCTGGATTTCCACTGGGGATGGGAAGCCGTTTCTTCGGCTTCTAGGCTCGCCGTCCATTGTCTCACTTCCTTTCGGTGGCGCTTTCATTATACCCCCATGGGGGAGGAAGGTCAACCGGTAGCGTCGGGGCTCCATCAGGGAAATAGCTTATCGCTGCCATCCACTTATTTTGATATATATGAACTGCTTTTCTATAGTATAATACGGCTGGAAATGCAATGAAGAATGCTTATTCCTAGAAGCAACGCAAAAGGCGGTGAATTTGAATGTTTCAAGCGATCTTAGCGTGCACGAATCTGAGCCGACAACTTGTTAGAAACATTCTAACGTTCGCCTTATGCGCCACGATGGTCTTCTTTCTGTGTACATATGCAGGAAGCATCCGTGCCAATCAGGAACAGCTTTCTTCGCTGCCGGGGGTCATCCCGGTCTCAGCCTACATCAGCAATCTGAACGGATCGAGAAATATGGGGCTGCTGATAAGCGGGTCTATGATGGATCAAATAGAAGCGTCAGGGTTGACCAAAGATATGGTCTGCACAATACAGATGCCCGCCACCTACGCACCTGAAAAAACAGAGAAAACAGAAAAACCCCAAATTGTCTATTTGATGGGCTTCAATACACTCACGCCATACCCCTCGATTCAGCCGGACAGCCTCAAGGAGGCGGAGGCGTTTTTTGCGGGTCAGAGCGCACAGTGTGTTGCCAGCCGGCATTTTTTGGCAGACCATCATCTGTCGATAGGGGATACCGTCGAATTGGACTTGTATCGATACCAACACGGCGATTATCCCGGCGGAATGACTTATGAGCACTTGGCTCCGCGTGTTCTGACCATTGTGGACAGCTTTGATTCGCGTACGGTAACAACGGATCTGACGATGTTGCCGAACATCCTCTTTCCCATAGGTTGGGCCAAAAAAGTATTTGAAGAATGTGGCTCCCCCTTTTATCTTGATTCTACCTCGTTTTACGTGAAAGATCCGCTACGTTTAAACGAGGTAAAAACCTTCATGAAAGAACTCCGCTTGTTGCCGGTCAATCCGCAGGCGTCCGATTCGGTATCGGGGAGCGCGCTTATGATCCATGATGAAACCTTCATCCGTTCAGCCACCAGTATTCACAACAACCTGACGCTGCTATGGCTTTTTTCTCCCGCCCTGATGGCGGCGGCGTTGCTGGCAAGCGCTGTCATGTCTCATCTGATGATGCATGGCCGTCGTGGTGAGTTTGCCGTGATGCGGTCACTGGGCATGACGAAACAAGCCTGTCTCGAGGTATATCTGATGGAATGCGGACTATTGGCATTGCCGGGAGGGATCGCCGGGGCGCTGCTGGCGCTGATGTTCACCGGCGTTCCGCTGCCCGCCGCTGCCGTGGCGCTGGTGGCATTTTGGATTGCCTATCTGCTGGGTGCGTATATCGCGGTACGGATGCTGGGCCGCGTGAGCGTGGTGGCGATGCTTTCCAGTAGCAATTAGGAGGGATACGATGTTGGAAGTCAAAGATGTAAGTTATACATATACCGGTAAATATCAGACAAACGAGGTGTTGCATGGGGTGACATGTACGTTTGAGGCTGGACAAATGTACGCGGTTATGGGTCCCTCCGGAAGTGGAAAAACGACGCTGTTGTCCCTTTTGGCCGGCCTGGACCTTCCCACAAAGGGCGAGATCGTGGTGGACGGGCACTCCATGGCATCCATAGACCGTGACGCCTACCGGCGCGACACGGCCAGCGTGATCTACCAGTCTTTCAATCTATTCCCGCTGCTGACCGCAATGGAAAACGTGATGTTTCCCTTACAGCTGCGAGGGAAATCAAAGGCGGAGGCCAAGGCGGAGGCGCGGGAATGTATCGCGTTGGTGAAGTTGAAAGAGAGTGTCCTTGCGCATCGCCCGCTGATGATGAGCGGCGGGGAGCAACAGCGGGTCGCCATCGCCCGGGCGCTGGCGGCGGGCGGAAAGATTCTGCTGGCGGATGAACCCACAGGCAACCTGGACGCGGCCAACGGTGAGGGGATCGTAAGCATCCTCAAAACACTGGCCCAGGAAAAAGGGTATACCGTAGTGGTCATCACCCATAGCAAGATCGTAGCGGAGCAAGCGGATATCATATACAGCCTCGTGGACGGACGCTTGGACGCGGGCGGCGCGGCATAAGGGAGGGACGGAGGATGGTTTTGAGAAACAGTGTACGCCAGATGCTGCGCACACCGGTGAAAACCGTGTTATTTTTCCTTCTGATCACGCTTTCCGCCGCGTTTTTATCCGTCGGCGTCAATCTGCTGTTGGCCAGTCAGAGAAGCCTTGCGGCGTATGAAAACAGCTTCAATACCATCGGTACCGTGCGGCAAAAGCCGAATATGCTGCGGGAAGTCTCCTCATGGGATGCGGCCCGCAAAGAATATACCTATTGGAACGCGGCGGTATACGATAGCTTGATCCCCCTGTCCGCGCTGGATTTTGAAGGCGCGCCTTATGTCCATCCTCCCCAAAAGCGTCCCTTTTACGGCGCGTATCATGAAAGCTATGATATGGGGCACTTTTATGAATCAAATGACATGGGATGGATGATTCTGGAGTTATCACCGCTGGAGGATTGCATACCGTCCCAGCCTGTCACCATGGAGGTGAAGCGCATTCTGTATGGCGCGCTGAGCAAATACGTAAAGAATGTATTGTTCTGTGATTATTCCAATGAGAATCCGAAGCCTCTGTACGCGGGCAAAACCTATATCATGTCTGTCCAGACCTTGGACCTGTCGTTTTTTCAAGGGTATGAGGATCAAGTGTTTGACTCCGTATTAATCCCCTGTACGGGGGTGGAATCCACCCAGCATGACAAAACCGGAGCGCGGATCCCTGACCCCTATGAATATGGATCGGATGAATGGGAGGAAGTCACCCAAGGTTATTACGAAACCCCCAGGGGACAGCGATGGGAAGAACTGATCCGGGCGATCAAACGGCTTCCAAAAACAATACCGGTCATCCCCACAAACGCAACCTTGCTTCTGATGTCTTTTTTCACGGGTACCGCGAATATCACCGAAGGCCGGGACATCTCCCAGGAGGAATATGCGAAAGGAGACAAGGTGTGCCTTCTCCAGCGGCAGTTTGCGAGAAACAACGGTTTTAAACTGGGCGATACGGTTTCGCTCCCGCTGTATTTTGCGGATTACCTGTTTACCCCGGGTCCGTTTGAGGGCGCGATGTATGGAGGGCTGCTCAACGCGCAGGGGAAGGCCTATCCCGTGTTTGAAGAAAGCGCCTACAAGATCGTGGGGATCTACGACGTATACGGAGCATCCTATGAGTATTCGGCTTTCGACATAGGAAAGAATACGGTGGTTATCCCAGCCGCGTCTGTCAAAAACAGTGACGAAAACAATATTATCTCCTGGGGGCCTATGACAGCCCCCACGACTTCCTTCCAGATACCCAATGGAGCCATCAGCCTGTTTGAGGAGAAATGGAGCCGGCAGGGCATTGAGGGTCTGGAAATCAAGTTTTATGATAAGGGATATACGCGGCTCAAAATGGGTATTGAAAAAATACGTATGATTTCCATGATCCTATTGACGGTCAGCGCGGTTGTGATGGTATTGGTACTGGCCCTGTTTACATTTTTGTTTATCGCCAGGAACAAGAAGAGAACCGCGATAGAACGTTCGCTGGGCTTTCGTCAAGGACAATGCGCGATATCACTTCTATCGGGCCTATTACTCATTGTCATTTTGGGGGCTGCTGTGGGTGTCTGTTCTGGAGCATGGCTGGGTGGCATCATCATAGATAGAAATATGAATGTAAATCAGGACGGCGGCTATGATTTAACCTATAGCGGCTGGGTGAATCATGCGGATAGGCTAGCTGATGTGCAAGTGAATTTGCAATCGGCTGATTTCAGCGTTTTTCTGGCCATTGCGTTGGCAGTATTGGCGTTAGGCCTCTTGATTGCAAGCGTAGGTGTTTGGCGAAATCTGCAAGCTGAGCCCTTATTGCTTCTGAGCATGAAGGAAGAGCAATAGAATATCTATGATCGAAGTAAAATGAGCCCATTTGGTTACGGAAATACTAATATCATGATGCCGCCCTGCCAGGGGAATGGATCAACCCCGCCCATCCTGGGCCAGGTTCCGGGCCAGGCGCTTCTTTCTGCGCCTGTCCAGCAGCACCACCGCCACCATCATCACCACGGTGACCACATAGGGGGCCATGCTGGTAAGGTCGCTGGGGATCAGCTTTTGCAGACGCAGGCCCAAGGCGTAGATAAAGCCGAAGAGAAGGGCCGCCAGGAACACCTTGGGGGGGTTCCCCCGGCCAAAGATGACGCAGGCGAAGGCCACGTAGCCCCGGGAGGCGCTCATGTTCTCCGTGAACATCAGCAGGTAGCCCAAGGACAGATGGGCTCCCGCCAAGGCGCTGAGCATCCCGCACAGCACGCTGGCCAGGCACTTCATCCGGTCCGGGTTCTTGCCCGCAGCCCGCAGGGCCTCCGGGTACTCCCCGGCGGCCCGCAGGTGGAAGCCCAAAGGGGTCTTGTAAATCAGCAGCCACAGAAGGGGCACCAGCAGCCAGCTCACATACACCAGCAGCGTATTGCCGCTGAGCAGCGGGCCCACCAAGGGGATTTTTTCCAGCAGGGGAAGGCGCAGCGTGGGCAAAGGCACGATGCCCGGGCCGGAGAAGGCGCCCTTCACCCGAAAGAGGGTCCGCAGCAAGAACACCGTGAGCCCCCCGGCGAAGATGTTCAGGGCCACGCCGATGATGAACTCGTCGCTGCCGAACTTGATGACGAACACGTAGTAAAACAGCCCCAGCAGCACCCCCACCCCCAGGGCCAGGGCCAGCCCCATGAGCCAGCTGCCGAAGAACCAGCTGCCCAGCACCGCGAAAAACGCGCCGGTGAGCATCATCCCCTCGATGCCAATGTTGGTGATGTTCACATGCTGGGTCAGCAGGCAGCCCAAGGCCGCCAGCACCACCGGGGTAGCGGTGCGCAGGGTGTTTTGGAACAGCAGCGTGGAAAACAGCTCGCTCATAGGCTGCCCTCCCTTCCGGCCTTCAGGGCCGCTTTGCGGGCCTTGCGGGCGGCGGATTTTTCCCCCAGCATCCGGCGGATGCCCCCCTCGGCGGCCATGAGGAAGATGATGATGGACTGGATGATCAAAATCAGCTCGCTGCTGATGCCCGCCTTCAACTCCATGGACTTTCCGCCGATGCTTAAAACGGCGAAGAAGAAGCTCATCAAAATGGTGCCCAGGGGGTTGTAGCGCATGATCATGGCCACCAGCATGCCGTCGAAGTAGAACTCGTTGCTGAGGGTCACCAGAAAGCGCTTGTGCAGCCCAAACACCTCCAGCATGCCCACCAGGCCGCACAGGGCCCCGCTGATCACCATGGACCACAGCATCAGCGAGCCGGTGCGCACCCCCCCATAGCGGGCAAAGCGGTCGTTTTCGCCGGTGAGCTTCATTTCAAAGCCCAAGGTGGAGCGGCTCATGAGGTACCAGCACAAAAAGGCCGCCCCCGCCGCGTAGAACAGGCCCGTGGTGAGGTTGCTGAGCTTGATGAGGGGCGCAAAGGCCGCCCCGGCGGCGATGGCGTCGGTGCCGCTGTTGATGCCCCGGTCCCCGGTTTTCAGGGGGCCGTTGGCCAGGTAGCTGCAAAAGTAGATGGCCGCGGAGTTCAGCATGATGGTGGTGATGACCTCGTTCACCTTCCATTTTACCTTGAGCAGCGCGGGCAGCAGCGCGTACAGGGCTCCCGCCAGCAGCGCGGCCCCCAAAGCCAGCAGCGTCACCAGCCAGGGGGGAGCGCCCGTCAGCCCCGCCCCCACCACGGCGGCGGCCATGGCCCCCAAATACAGCTGGCCCTCGCCCCCTACGTTGAACATCCCGGCCTTGGCGGCCACGGACATGGCCAGGCCCGTGAGGCACAGGGTGACGGTTTTGGCCAGGGTATTGCCAAAGGCGATCCGGGAGCCCAAGGCTCCCTGGAAGAGGATGCCGAAGGCCCGGATGGGGTCGTGGCCGGACAGCAGCATGATGCCGCAGCCCAGGCCAAAGGCCAGCACCAAGGCAGCCAGCAAGGACAGCAGGTAGTCCCGCTGGAGCCTTTGGGAGGGCTTCAGCCGGCCAAGGGCCCGGAGGCTTTGCCAAAATCCCGTGTTCATGCCTCCGCCCCCTCCTGCCTGCCGCCGGTCATGTAGTAGCCGAGTTCCTCCTGGGTGATGGAGGCCGGGTCAAAGCGCCCGGTGATGCGCCCCTCAAAGAGGGTTACCAATTTGTCGCTGAGGCGGAACAGCTCGTCCAGATCGGCGCTTACCAGCAAAATGGCGCAGCCCTTGTTGCGCTGCCGGATGATGTGCTCGTGGATGAACTCGATGGCCCCGATGTCCACCCCCCGGGTGGGCTGGTTGATGATCAGCA
>JARKQO010000491.1 GCA_029974855.1 Eubacteriales bacterium | reverse complement strand
GCCGGGTACTATATCCGGATTGAGATGCAAGAGGCGCTGGGCTTGCGGGGAACGCGAGTACGTGCCCACCGGGGAGCCCTTTCCCTGGACACTCCCACGGGAGAGGATGAATCCTGCTCGCTGATGGACATTCTGCCGGATCCCTCCGCCGATATCGAAGCCATGGAAGAACAGGCAGAGCTTCAGGCCGTGGTGCGCGAGCGGGTGGAGGCCCTGGTGGATCAGGAAGGCCGGGAGGTTGTCCGGCTGGCCTATCTGGAGGAAAAGGAGATGGCCCAGGCAACACGGGAAATGGGGATACCCCCTCACAAAGCCCAGAATGCCCGTACACGGGCCTTCAAGGCGCTACGGCGTGATCCTTCCCTCCAAGCCCTGGCCCAGGCCCACGGGCTGGATCAGCGCACTAACTGGCATTATCACCGGGGGCTGAATGCCTGGCGCTCCGACTGGATGAGCACCACGGAGACGCTGGCCTTCTGGAGGATGGAGCAGGAGGGACGGTAGCGGCCCTCTTCGCCCACACAGGAGGGGAGAAGGAGTAAAAACCTTGGAATGTATCACACCCCAGGGGCCGGTTTCATCTCTACAGACCAGTGGACGCGAACCGTCTGCCCAGTCTTCCGCACACAAATCTCCGTTTATTTACTAGCGAGGGGAAATACGGGGACAATTAGTCCATTCATGCCATGCTCAAAAAGGGCAAAAATCTTGCGCTGATGTTGCGCTCCGGTTGCCAGTCTTAGGGGCGTGGATTTCGGAAGGACCCCTGCCCTATACAAGCCTTGCTCGTTTATTTAGCGGCAAGTCGCGCCGCCCATTTTAGGGCCCAAAACAAGCCCATATAGGCAGGAATACACGCGCTATTGTAGGGGATGAATTGCCCTGCGCCTGGTGAACTGATCCCATAGAAAAGGGCGGAGGTTGTTACCCCTCCGCCGCCTTGTTCGCCTCCAAGGGTACACACTTTGTGCACCCCCTTGTCCTGTGCTTCAATCATGCCGCGCCCTCCTTGTTCTCGACGATACTTGCTTCTTGATCTGCTAAAAGGTCTTTCAGAAAAGTGATTATGGCCTGCTTGGCACAGCTATTCAATGTGGATAGTACCTGGAGGAT
>JARKQO010000487.1 GCA_029974855.1 Eubacteriales bacterium | reverse complement strand
TGAGGGGCGGCTGCTGACGGCCTGCGCCAACAGCCGCAACACCAAGCCCAAGGGCGAAAACCTCAGCCCGCAGCTGACCTTCACCCCTGTGGACGGCGCCTCGGTCTACGCCGTGGTCATGTTTGACACCGACGCCAACTGGCTTCACATGGCGGTGTGGGATGTGACGGAAACCGACCTTGAGGCCGGGCGCTTCCCTGACAAAAAGCAGTATGTGGGTCCCTATCCTCCCAAGGGCAGCGGGGACCACCATTACGTGATCGAGGTCTTTGCCCTGAAGGCCCGGCCGGACAAGGCGGCGGCCAAGATGAACGCCTCCAACAGCTATGAGAAGCTCGTCAAAAGCCTGGACACCGCCGGGGGCCAACGGGGGAACATTCTGCTGCGGGGGTCGGTGACAGGGTTGTACCAGTACGGGGACAATACGGTGGCGGAAGAATAAAGAAGCGGCCATTGTTGGCGATGCCGGGGCGGAAAAACCTCATAGCAGGAAGTCAAACGCGCCCCCGGCGGCCTCTCAAAGACGCCGGGGGCGCGTCTGGTTCTCTTCCGCCATCCAGCCCTACTCTTTTTCCTTGGCGATGTAAATGGGCCGCCGCTTGGTTTCCAGATAGGTCTTGCTTAAATACTGCCCCAAAATCCCCACGGAGAAAAGCTGGAGGCCTCCCAGCAGCAGCATGATGCAGATGGTGGCCGGGAAGCCCGCCACCGGGTCCCCCCACAGCAAGGTCTTGATAAAGAAATACAGGATCAGCAGAAAGGCCAGCACGCAAAAGGCCAGGCCCATCACCGAGGCGATGGCCAAGGGCGCTGTGGAAAAGCCGATGATGCCGTCTATGGAGTACAGCAGCAGCTTCCAGAAATTCCATTTGGTTTCCCCAGCCACCCGCTGGATGTTCTCATACTCCAGCCAAAGGGTGCGAAAGCCCACCCAGCTGAAGATGCCCTTGCTGAAGCGGCTCACCTCCTTCAGCTCCAAAATGCTGTCCACCATCTGGCGGGTCATCATCCGGAAGTCCCGGGCCCCGTCCACGATCTCCGTCTTGGAGATCCGGTTGATGAGCCGGTAGAAGCTCCGGGCGAAGAAGGACCGCAGCCTGGGCTCCCCCTGGCGGGTGACCCGGCGGGTGGCCACGCAGTCGTACCCCTCCCGCTCCATGCGCTCCAGCATCACCGGCAGCAAAGCGGGGGGGTCCTGCAAATCCACGTCCATGATGGCCACATAATCCCCTGTGGCCGCCTCCAGGCCCGCGTACATGGCGGCCTCCTTGCCAAAGTTCCTGGAAAAGCTGATGAAATGGACCCTGGGGTCCTTTTGGCGCAGGACCTTGAAGGCCGCCAAAGTGCCGTCCTTGCTGCCGTCGTCCACAAAGACGATCTCCGCCTCCAGGGGCATGGTCGCCAGCTTTTCCCTCAGGGCCTCAAAGAAAATGGGGGTGGCCTCCTCCTCGTTAAAGCAGGGCACAATCACGGTAAGCTTCTTCATGGGTACTTCTCCATTTCCGCTGTGGATGGGGGCCCTTCCTCCGGGGCCGGGGCTAGGGCTGCGACAGGCTCAGGCTTTCCAGCCAGCGCTTGGCCGTCTCCTGATCCTCCTTGAGTTCCGCGTAGGCGGCGTCGTCATACCGGTAGGTGGCCAAGGCGGGGGATACGATCCACACCTCCACCAAAGCGCCCTCGTCGCAGTTGGCCAGGCCCTTTACCGTCACCGAGAGCATCTTGGCCCCATCCAGGGCCGCCTTGGTCTGTATGGACAGCCATTCCCGGCCTCCCAAAGTTTGGAGGGAGGCGTTTTCCGGCTTGTCGTCCACAAAGGCCGTGCTTTGGCCCATCACCGCCGCGATCCGGGGCCAAAACGCCAGCAGCTCCGGGGCGGGGATGGCCTCCCCCAGCTCCGTCCGGGAGGCGCTGGCCAGCACCCGGCCATAGGGCATGCGGAAAAACCAGGTGTCCCGGTCCCGGTCCCTGGGCTGCATCCATTGGTACAGGGCCTCCAGCCCCTGGGGCGCCGAGGGCTCCCGCTCCAAGGGAGAGGGCAGGCAGTCCACCCCCGCGGGCAGGCTGAAGAACAGCCAGGGTTTGTCGTTCTCGTCCAGAATCTGCACGTCCTGTTGCTCCGCCCAGGCGGGAAGCAGCAGCGTCCACAGCAATAGCAGCGCCATCAGCCCCCAGGCAAGCTTCCGTTTCATCCCCGGACCCTCCCCCCAAAAACCCCAACATCCATCCATTTCCCCTATCATAACACGAATGGGGCCATTTGAAAACCTGTCCCCAGCCGGGATGCATGCCCAGGAAGGGAAGAAGGCATACTAGCCTGGAATGCCATGTTAAGGGAGGCCCCTATGCCCGTCCCCATGTCCCAGAGCCTTGCGCGGAATTTGGAATGGCTGGAGCGCCGCCTGAACCTGAAGGAAAGCGACGATTATGTCCAGCGCTCCTTTGTGGCTTTGGGCCAGGACTGCAGCTTGGTGTACCTGGAGGGGCTCACCGACGGAAGCGCCCTGAGCCAGTTTGTGCTGCGCCCCCTGCTGGGCTCCCGGGAGGTCCTTTCCGGCCAGGAGGCCAGGGTCCTGGTTACCAACCGCCTCATCGAGGCCACTTCCCTTCGGGGGGAGGCGGATTTGGAGAAGGTGGCCCAGGAGATCATGAACGGCCAGGTGGCTTTGCTGATGGATACCGTGCCGGAGGCTTTGGTGCTGGAGCTGCGCCGCTATGTGCACCGGCCCGTTTCCAACCCCATCAGCGAGAGCGTGGTGGAGGGCCCCCACGAGGCCTTCAACGAGGTGCTGCGGGATAACCTGACCCTGTTGCACCGCAAGCTGAAAAGCCCCTTGCTGGTGTGCAAGCACCTGAGCGTGGGCAAGCGGATCCCCACCCAGGTGACCCTGTGCTACCTGGACGGGGTCTGCCCCCGGGACACCGTGGAGGAATTGTGCCGCCGCCTGGAGGGCGTGAACCTGGACGTGGTGCAATCCGGGGGGGAGCTGCTGCAGCTGATTGAGGACAACCCCTACGACCTTCTGCCCCAGGCCCTGTCCACCGAGCGGCCGGACCGGGTGGTGAGCTTCTTGCTGGAGGGCCAGGCGGCTTTGGTGGTGGACGGAAGCCCCCAGGCCTTGGTGCTGCCCATGGGCTTTTGGCATGTGTTCCACGCCCCGGACGACCACGCCTCCCGCTGGCAGCAGGGCACCTTCATGCGGCTGGTGCGGCTGCTGGGGCTGTTTTTCGCGGTGCTGTTCCCGGCCCTGTTCGTGACGCTGGTGGTGTACCATCCCGGCGCTTTGCCCATGACGCTGGTCACCAGCATTTTGGAAAGCCGCACCCTTTTGCCCATCAGCCTCTTTGGGGAGGCCTTTTTGATGCAGGTGGTGTTCAACCTGATCAACGAGGCCCATACCCGGGTGCCGGGCATGATGGGCTCCTCCTTGGGGCTTGTGAGCGCTTTGATTTTGGGCAGCGCCGCCGTGGAGGCCTCTTTGATCAGCCCGCTGCTGATCATCATCGTGGCCCTCAGCGGCCTGGGGGCTTACTCCTTCCCCAACTACGCGGTGAGCTTCGCCCTGCGGATGATGCAGCTGATTTTGCTGCTGGCGGGATGGATCATGGGCCTGGCGGGGGTGCTGCTGTGCGCCTTGCTGTTCCTGTGCCGCATCGCGGGCATGACCAGCCTGGGCCATCCCTACCTGGCCCCCCAAAGCCCTTCCCGGGAGCATAACCCGGATTTGCTGGTGCGGGGGCCCGTGTTCCGGCAGCGCCTGCACGCCTATTTGGCCCGGCCCTCCAACGCCTCCCGGGCCCAAGGCCGCATGCGGGGCTTTTTCCCGGGAAAGGAGCGGAAGTAGGCATGCATCAGGCCCTTTCCTTTTTGCGCCGCTCCTTCCAAACCCGCTCCCAAGTCCACGACAGGGCCGATGCCGCCCAGCGCCGGGCCCACTCTCTCCGGGTGGCCTGCCGGGTGATGGCGGGGGTCCAGATTCTGGTCCAGCTGCTGCTGTGGTATGTGCTGTGGCTCTATCCTCAGCTATTGCAAAGCGCCTGGCAGGGGGTGCTGGCGCAGCTGCTGCCGGCCTTGGCCACCTGGGGCCTGTGGAGCGCCATCCCCGCCCGGGCCCCCAGCCCTATGGCACTCCGGCTCCGGCTATTGCTGCTGCCCTGCGCTGTGGTGGACAGCGCGGCATTGCTGGAGACCCTGTCCATGCTATGCCAATGGCAGCTGCCCTCCTGGCCCAGCTATGGGGTGGCCCTGGGCCTGTTTTTGTTTGTGTACCTGATCACGGCCCTCAGCGGCGCCCACGGGGCTGCCTACGGGGTGAATCAGATTCGCATCCTATTGCTGTTGCTGTTCTTTGGGATGCTGGTACCCAGAGCTCAGCCGGATGTGAACCGGCTGTGGCCCCTTTGGGGCGGCGGGTTCCCCGCACTGCTGCAAGGGGCTTTGGGGGGCGTGGGCGGGGTGTGGGGCGTCGCGCTGCTGTTCGCCTTGCCCAAAAGCGCCGCCTCCCCGGAAGGGGATAGGCGTTCCACCACCTTGGCCTGGGCTTTTTTGCCGGTTTTGCTGGCGGCCCTGTGGGCCCTGGGTAGCTGCCTGGGGGCGGATTGGCAATTCTCCGCCGGGCTCCCGCCCAAGGAGAAGATGATCCTCCTGACCTGGCAGGGCACGGACCTGCTTTCCTTGCAAGCCACCACCGTGGCCTGGCTGATGCTGCTGGCCGCGTCCTTGGTGGGGAACGCCGCCAGCGCCGTCACTTTGCTGGAGGAAGCGGTGAGGCTGCCCCGGTTTCTCTCCGCCTTTTTATATCTGCTTCCGGCGCTTGTTTTCGCCTTTTTGCCGGAGGAAAAAACACTGGGGTTATTGGAGCTTCTGCTGCCCTACCGCCTGGCCCTGTCCTTGGGGGCCGGGGCGGCCATTTTGCTGGCGGAAAGGAAGCGGGCCCCATGAAAATCCTGATTCTGCCTTTGTGCCTGTTGCTGGTGTTTCCCCTGCTGGGAAGCTGCGGCATCACCGCCCCGGACCGGCAGGTGTTTCCCCTTTGCATGGCTATTGACGTGGCCCAGGACGGGCGGTTTGTGCTGACCGTGCAGTGCCCCCAGGGGGCCGGACCCCAGGGGGAGCCTGCCGGAAATTCCCAGGGGGCCGACGGCTACGCGGTGTACAGCGCCGCTTCCGGCGATCTGCCCCAGGCCTTGCACCTGCTGGAGGCCGCCTTACCCTTTCCCTTGCACTTCGGCCAGCTGCGCCTGTGCTTTGTGTCCGCCCAGGCCTTGGAAAAGGAATCTCTCGGAAACCTGGCTTTGGCGCTGCTGCGCTTTCCCTCCATCCGGGCCTCGGTAACCCTCTTGGTGGTCCAGGGCAGCGCCGGGGAGGCGCTGCTGGCCCAGCGGCCCACCTTCTCCATGCGCCTAAGCACTCATATGGATACGCTGCTCCAAAATCTGGCCTCCAGGGGCTACGTGCCCCAAAGCAGCCTGGCCTCGGTGCTGCAGGACCTGGGATCCCGACGCCGAGACCCCCTGCTGGGCCTTGGGGCCGTGAACCCCCGGCTCCAGCCCCGGCAGGAGAGCGGCGGGGAAGGGGAAGCGGAGGTCTTTTCCGGGAGCGCGCCTATACTGGAGGAAAAGGACACCGCCGGAGATATCCTGCTGAAAGGGGACAATCCCCTGGAGATCATGGGGGCGGCGGTGATGGCCCAGGAGCGGGTGGTGGGGGTCCTCACCCCCAGGGAGTGCGTTGTGTTCCATCATCTACGAACCAAGGGCCGCCTAGGCTGCGCCATCCGGGAGGGCAGCTTGCAGCTGCAAATCCGCCTGGCCCCGGCGGACCTGAGCGAAACCATCCTCCAGGAGGGGCGGCAGCTGGTGCAAAAGCTCCAGGCCCTGGGCAGCGATCCCCTGGGCTTTGCCAATGTGTCCGCCCATTCCTTTTGGACCGACGGGGAATGGGAGGCCTATGGCTTTGCGGAGCGGTATCCCGAGGCGGATGTGTTGATTGGGCCGTAATCAGGCTTAAATCAGGCTCAAAAAAGAAGGACCCCGCATCAAAAAAGGGCCCCCTGGCCCTCTGTGCAATCCTATCACCCATTGTTTATTTGTGATACCGTTCCCCGGCGTTGATCTTGGCGGCCCGGTAGAGCTGCTCCAGCAGCAGCACCCGGGCCAGCTGATGGGGAAAGGTCAGGCGGCTCATGCTCATGCGCTCGTCCAGGCGCTTCAGCACATCCTCATGGAGCCCCAAGGAGCCCCCGATCACGAAAACAATGTTGCTTTTGCCTCTGCTAAACAGCTCCTGAAGCGTCCCCGCCAGCTCCGGGCTGCTTGGCTGCCCGGCCTCGATACACAGGCCGATCCCATAAGCCGAGGGGTCCAGCCGGGCCAGCAGCCGCTCCCCCTCCTTGCGCAGCGCCTGCTGGCAAAGGGCCGGGCTTGCGCCGGCGGGCTCGCTTTCATCGGGAACCCCCACCACGGTCACGGGCATCAGGCGGCTCAAGCGC
>JARKQO010000472.1 GCA_029974855.1 Eubacteriales bacterium | reverse complement strand
GCCAGGCCCACCTTGCTGTCCAGCGTCCCGCCCTGCGAGTTGGGGCTCTTGCCCATAAAGCCCAGGATCAGGGCGGACAGGTAGTCCAGACCCATGAGGATCAGCAGCACGCGCAGCGAGGTGTCAAACCCGCCGATCAGGCCGGCGATCAGGCCCCCCGCCGCGCCCAGAGCCTTGACGATCCATCCCATGTCCATCCTCCTAACTTCGTTCAAAAGGAAAAAACACTTGACAAGTCGGCCTTCCTTGGGCATACTATGCTGTATGGCATGGTTTCATACCGCGAGGATGGGGAACGGCCACGCAAGCCGCGCAGAGAGCCGCCGTTGGGTGCGAGGCGGCCGGCACGCGTAAAGCCCGCTCGCCCCGGAGCGTCCGGCGGACGAGGAGCATCGCTCCACTGTCCCAAAGGACGGGTGCGCCCGATACAGCGCGCAAAGCGGGCGCTTACGAAGCCTACGCATTCGAATGGGCGCCAAAAAGGGTGGTACCGCGAAACAACGCGTTTCGTCTCTTTGGGGGCGAAGCGCTTTTGTTTTTCTACGCAAAGCGAGGGCCCGTTCCCCGGCACGCGCCCTGCTGGTTGAAAGAAGGGAGTCAAACCGATGTACATTCCAGACTATCAGCCCTCGACCGTGGAACCCAAGTGGCAAAAGCACTGGGCCGAGGCCCATGCCTTCGAGGCCTCGCAGGACTTTACCCGGCCCAAGTACTACTGCCTGATCGAGTTTCCCTACCCCTCGGGCGAGGGCCTGCACGTAGGCCATCCCCGTCCCTATACGGCCCTGGACGTCATTGCCCGCAAGCGGCGCATGGAGGGCTCCAACGTGCTCTTCCCCATGGGCTGGGACGCCTTTGGCCTGCCCACGGAGAACTATGCCATCAAGCACAAGATCCATCCCCGCATTGTCACGGAACGCAACATCGCCCGCTTCCGCAAGCAGCTGCAGTCCCTGAGCCTTTCCTTTGACTGGACGCGCGAGGTGGATACCACGGATCCCAGCTACTACAGGTGGACGCAGTGGATCTTCCT
>JARKQO010000440.1 GCA_029974855.1 Eubacteriales bacterium | reverse complement strand
CCCAGGCCGGATCAAAACGGGTGAAAACGGTCCATAAAAAGTCGGTTTGACTGCTGATGGCATCCACATCGTCCACCAGGATGACCAGGGGCCAGGAAGGAATACCGGGTCCGGCCTGCTCGGCAAGGACCCTTGCCAGCTCAGGCTGACCGGTGTATGAGTCACCTGAAACCAGCAGGCAGCCGGGGCAATAGGGCTTGATCTTATTGACGCCGGGCAGGGGACCCGCCTGGTATTCCACCGGAAGCTCCCGTACCGGCTCGCCCAGGCCCAGCATTATCGCTTTGCTCCCCTGGTTGAACTTCCTTCCGGTGTAGTCCAGGGTGTCCATCGCCGTGTCGTTGATGATTATCAGGTCCCGGGCCGGGTTGAAGCGCTGCAGAATACTTGCCAGCAGGCGCGGAAAGTCCTTTAAATCCAGGTCTACGTCAGTTACCAGCAGGATCTTGGTAAGGCTGAGCTGGCCTTCGCCCAGTATTCTGAAACAGTGCGCCAGAGCTTCGCGGAAATAGCTTTCCCGGACCACGGCTCCGCACAGGGTGTGAAAACCCGCTTCCGCGTAGGTCCAGAGCGATTTCAGCCCGGGCATGAGCACAGGAAATATGGGAGAAAGCAGGTCCTGCATCCACTCCCCGATGTAGTAGTCTTCCTGGCGCGGTATCCCCACCACGGTAGCCGGATAAATAGCGTCTTGACGATGGTAAACCCGCTTTACGTTGAATACCGGGAAGTCATGGGTAAGCGAATAGTAGCCGTAATGGTCGCCAAAAGGACCTTCCGCTTTGCGCACCCCGGGCGGGACCTCCCCGCACAGTGCGAATTCGGCCTCAGCCACCAGGGGGTGTCCATACCCGTCCAGGTCGACCATATTTATCTTGTCGCCCAGCAGGAATGAGGCATAGAGCAGCTCCGGCACCATTTCCGGCAGGGCGGTAATAGCGGCAATGGTCAGGGCCGGGGGCCCTCCCAGAAAGACGGTGACCGGCAGGGCCTGCCCCAGCTTCTCCGCTTCATGATAGTGAAATCCTCCGCCCTTGTGGATCTGCCAGTGCATGCCGGTCTGGTTTTCCGAATGGATCTGGAGGCGGTACATACCCAGGTTGTGCTCACGGCTCCCCGGCTTTTCGGTATATACCAGGGGCAGGGTGAAAAAAGCCCCCCCATCTTCCTGCCAGCTGGTTAAAACCGGCAGTTCCCGAAGGTCGACATTTGCCATGCAGACCTCTAAAACGGGTGCGTTCTGGGGAGAAACCCGGCGCAAGCCGCTCCTGGCCACATCCAGCAGCCAGCCTCGTTCCTGCCAAAGGGCTTTAAACCCGGGCGGCATCAACTTGTCCATAGCCTGGATGGCCCTCTGGATAATGGCTTCCGGTCTGGGCCCCATAGCCAGTTCCATTCGCCTTACCGTTCCAAATAGATTAGTGGCCACCGGGAATGATGAGCCCCTAACCCGGGTGAACAAGAGGGCCGGGCCTCCTTCTTCAACCACCCGGCGGTGTATTTCGGCCAGTTCCAGGTTGGGATCGACTTCAGCCGTAACCTTGACGATTTCCTTCTCCCTCCCCAGCTGCTCGATAAAGGTCCT
>JARKQO010000414.1 GCA_029974855.1 Eubacteriales bacterium | reverse complement strand
GTTACGTGGCGGCGGGAGCCTCCTGAGGCTTCTTTTCTTCCGCATTCTCCGCCCCCTGGCCGGACTCCTTGCCAAAGGCGATCTTCCCATCCTCCACCCGCAGGCGCACGGTATCCCCCAGGGCGACGCGCCCGGCGATGATCTCCTCGCTGAGGTTGTCCTCCACGGCGCGCTGAATAGTGCGGCGCAGGGGCCGGGCGCCGAATTTGGCGTCGTAACCCTCCGTAGCCAGTAGTTCCACCACATCCTCGCCGTACAGCAAGGTCATGCCGCGCTCCTTCAGGCGCTTGGCCACGCTGCCCAGCATCAAAGCGGCGATCTTGTGGATGTCGTCCGGCTCCAAAGCGTGGAACACGATCAAATCGTCCACCCGGTTCAGGAACTCGGGCCGGAAAATGTCCTTCACCTCGGCCAGCACCCGCTCCTTCATGGCCTCGTAATCCCGGATGGTTTCCACGGCGCTGCCAAAGCCCAGGGACCGGGTGGTGGCGATGGTGTGGGCCCCGGCGTTGGAGGTCATGACGATGATGGTGTTTTTGAAGTTCACGGTGCGGCCCGTGCTGTCCGTGAGGCGGCCGTCGTCCAGAATTTGCAGCAAGATGTTGAACACATCCGGGTGGGCTTTTTCCACCTCGTCAAAGAGCACCACGCTGTAGGGCTTGTTGCGTACCTTCTGGGTCAGCTGGCCCCCTTCCTCGTGGCCCACGTAGCCCGGAGGAGAGCCCACCAGGCGGGATACGCTGTGCTTTTCCATGTATTCGCTCATGTCGATGCGGATCATGGCGTTCTCGTCGTCGAACATTACCTCACCCAAGGCGCGGCACAGCTCGGTTTTGCCCACGCCGGTGGGGCCCAAAAACACAAAGGAGCCGATGGGGCGCTTGGGGTCCTGGAGGCCCGCCCGGGCCCGCCGCAGGGCGCGGCTGACGGCGCTGATGGCCTCGTCCTGGCCGATGACCCGCTGGTGCAGCAGTTCCTCCAGGTGCAGCAGCCGCTCGCTCTCGTCCTCGGTGAGCTTCTTCACCGGCACCCCGGTCCAGCTGGCCACGATCTGGGCGATGTCCTCCTCGGTGACCACGTCATGGGATACGCTCTTGCGCTGCTCCCAGGCATTGCGCTTTTCGGCGATGGCCTGGCGCACCTTGCGTTCCTCGTCCCGCAGAGACGCGGCCTTCTCGAAATCCTGGTGGGCGATGGCTTCCTTTTTCTCGTTTTCCAGGGCCTTCAGCCGCTCCTCCTGCTCCTTCACGTCCGGGGGAGCGGTAAAGGAGCGGAGCCGCACCCGGGAGGCGGCCTCGTCCATCAGGTCGATGGCCTTGTCCGGCAAGAAGCGGTCGCTGATGTAGCGGTCCGACAGGGACACGGCGGCCTGCACCGCCTCGTCGGTGATCTCCACCTTGTGGTGGGCCTCGTAGCGGTCCCGCAGGCCCCGCAGAATGCCCACGGTTTCCTCCGGGCTGGGCTCGCCCACCTTCACAGGCTGGAAGCGCCGCTCCAGGGCCGCGTCCTTTTCGATGTTCTTGCGGTACTCGTCAATGGTGGTGGCGCCGATGCATTGCAGCTCGCCCCGGGCCAAGGCGGGCTTCAGGATGTTGGCGGCGTCCATGCTGCCCTCGGCCTTGCCCGCCCCCACCAAGGTGTGGAACTCGTCGATGAAGAGGATAATGTTCCCGCGCTTTTGGATCTCCTTGAGGGTTTCCTTCAAGCGCTCCTCAAACTCGCCCCGGTATTTGCTGCCGGCCACCATGCTGCCCAAATCCAAGGATACCAGCCGCTTGCCCGTGAGGGTTTCGGGCACCTTGCCGGATACGATCAGCTGGGCCAGCCCCTCCGCCACGGCGCTCTTGCCCACCCCGGGCTCCCCGATCAAGACCGGGTTGTTCTTGGTGCGGCGGCTGAGAATCTGGATGATCCGCTCCACCTCGTTGGTGCGGCCGATCACCGGGTCCAGCTCCCCCTCCTGGGCGGCCTTGGTCAAATCCCGGCTATACTTGTCCAAAACGGAGCTCTCCTTACCCTCCGGGGAGGATGGGCCCTCCTCCTGCCGGTCCTGGGAGGAGTTTTGGAGGGTCTCCAGCAGCTTTTGCTGGAATACGGGGATATCCACCCCCATTTCCCTCAGTAGGCTGATGGCCACGCCCTCCCCCTCCCGGAGCAAGGACAGCCAGAAATGCTCCGTGCCCACAAAGCTGTGGTGGAGCCGCTTGCTCTCCAAAATGCTGCCCTCCAGGATCTTCTTGCTGCGGGGGGTCAGCTCCAGCATGCCCCCGGTGTATTTTTCATCCTCGCCGGACAGGTCCCGGACCTTTTCAAACACCGCGTCATAGGTCACGTCCTCCGGCAAAAGGGCCGAGACCACCGGGCCGGGCTCCTTCAGAAGCCCCAGCAAAATGTGCTCCGTGCCCACATAGGGTTGCTGCAGCGCCACAGCGGCGTGCTGGGCGGCGGTGATGGCCTGTTGGGCCCGTTGGGTGAATCGTCCAAAAATCGCCATATTTATACCTCCTGAGGTGTGGGATTGAGATGGAAACGGATGATTTCCGACCTGGCCTGGTCTGTGGACAGGCTGGGGTTGCGGGAGAGGCGGTACCGCTTGGCATGGGCGTCCTGGGCAATGGTCAGCAGCTCATCCGCCACGGCCAGGGGCACCGGCAGCAGAGCCAAAGCGCTGCCCAGGCGGAGCTTGCTCCAATGCTCCATGAACTCCTTGGCGTCCATCTCCCGGGCGTAGCGCAGCAGCCCGTAGCTGCGGAATACCCGGTCCTGAAGGCCCAAAGCGGCCTCCTTGGCGGCCCGGGCCCGCAGGGCCTGTTCCATATCGATAAGCTGGGCCCCCACGGCGATCACCGCGTCGATGATCTCCTTTTCCGTGCGGCCCAGGGTGACTTGATTGCTGACCTGGTACAGATCCCCCAGGGCCTCGCTGCCCTCCCCGTAGATGCCCCGGATGGTGAGCCCCAGCTTCGCCACGCTTTGGGTGACGTTGCCCATCTGCTTAAAGAAGGTGAGCAAGGGCAAATGGAGCATCAAGGAGGCCCGCATGCCGGTGCCGGTGTTGGTGGGGCAGGCGGTGAGGTATCCCCATTGGGAATCGAAGCAGAAGGCGCATTGCTTTTGAAGGGCTTCCTCCACCTCAAAGGCCTGGGCAGCCGCTTCCTCCAGCCGCAGGCCGGAGCGCATGGCCTGGATGCGCAGGTGATCCTCCTCGTTGATCATAATGCTGACGCTCTGGTCCCCCTTGATTAAAGCGGCGCCGATCTGGCTGTTTTGCAGCAGGTCCCGGGAGACCAGGTGCTGCTCCACCAAGGCCATGCGGTTGGTGGCGTTCATCAGGCGGAGGGTGTAGAGCGTATAGGTCCCGGAGCTTGGGCCCTGGGAGCCTTGGGGGTCCACCGACTCCGAGAGGTTGGCCTGAAAGGCCTGCTTTACCCGGGTCACGCAGGCCTGGGCATTCTCCGGCCGGTCCAGGTTACAAAAAGGCAAATCGTGATAGTTGCGGGCCAGCCGCACCCGGCTGGACACCACGATGTCGTTTTGGATATCGCTCACGGCTGGTTCTCCTTTTCCGGCGTTTCGCACATGGCCCGGATCTCGTCCCGGAGGCGGGCCGCCTCCTCAAAATCCTCTACGGAAACGGCCTTTTCCATACGGCCCCGAAGCTCGTCGATGGCGCTTTGCAGCTGGGCCTGCTTCTCCTGCCCGGCGGGGGTGTGCCCCGCGTGCTGGCTGCGGCCGTGGATGCGGCTGAGCAGCGGGCGCAGCTCCTCCTCAAAGGCGTGGTAGCACTGGGCGCAGCCCAGCTTGCCCGTGCGCTGGAACTCCTCATAGCTCTGGCCGCAGGAGGGGCAGGTCATCTGGGAGGCCTTGGACTGGGAGGATAAAAGCCCCAATAAGGAGGACAGGAAGCTTTGCACATCGCCCTGGGTAAAGCTGGCCTCCATTTTCTTCATGCAGTCCTGGCACAGGTGCCGGGTGGTGACCTCGCCTCCGGCAGTCACGGTAATCATCACGGTGGCTTGGTTTTGGTTGCAATCTTCACAGAGCATGATGGCCCCTCCTTACAGTTGTTCCCCTTTGCTTCTGCGGGCGACTTCCATCAGCATGCATTTCATGATCCGGGCCCGCATGGCGTCCTTCAGTTCCGTGGGAATGGGACAGCCCAGCGCTTGGGGAGAAATCGCCGCCCGCATGATCGCCGCCTCGCCAACCTCCAGCAGGGCGCGCTCCTGAAGCTGCGCAATCAGGTGGGAGGATTCCAGCGCCGAAATGGAGTCGCCCACCCGCTCGTGAAGCAGGTACAAAAGCTGCTCGCTGGTATCCTGCTCCATTCGGAAGATCCGGATGTATCCGCCGCCGCCGCGCCTGCTCTCAATAATATAGCCGTGGTCCGGCGTAAAGCGCGTGGCCAGTACGTAATTGATCTGGGAGGGAGCGCAGTT
Organism: Eubacteriales bacterium; assembly: GCA_029974855.1. Next base: position 160 of record JARKQO010000414.1, on the reverse strand, counting down.
AAAATATTCCGCAAGCTCGTTGCGCTTTAGCTCCACCTCCTGCTCGGCTTGGGTGAGCATGGTTTTGATGAATTGTTCTATGGCGTCGCTAAGCCGCATGGAAATCCTCCTTTGCCAAAGATTGACCATCTTTGACTTACACAGTATACCATGACGAACA
>JARKQO010000408.1 GCA_029974855.1 Eubacteriales bacterium | reverse complement strand
CCCCCCCCCCCCCCCCGTCCCCCCCCGTTCCGCCCCCCCGTCGTCCCCTCCCCCCCGCCTCCTCCCCATGAGCGAGGCGGCCTTCGCCCCCCGGGAGCTGGTGCCGTTGGCCCAGGGAGCGGGCCGGGTGAGCGCGGCGCCCTGCGGGCTGTATCCCCCGGGGGTGGCCCTGGTTACGCCTGGGGAGGCGCTGACCCCGGAGCTGGCGGCGTTTTTGAGCAAGCAGGCCCCCCGAAGGCTGTTCGGCCTCACCCCGGAAGGCCTCCTGCCCTGTGTGGCGGAGTTCTTCCCGATGATAAAGGAGCATGAAGCGTGAATCAACTTCCCTATGACGCGGTGATCTTTGATTTGGACGGCACCCTGTGCGACGCGGAGCAGGGCATCATCTCCTCGGCGTTGTACGCCCTGGAGCAGCTGGGCCACGCCCCGCCCCCGGGGGTGGACCCCAGGGGGATGATCGGGCCACCCTTGGTCCACGGCTTTGAGCGGGTGCTGGGGCTTCCCCCGGAGCTGACCCCCAAGGCCACGGAGCTGTACTGCCGGCATTTTGACCAGGAGGGCATGTACCGGTACACGGTGTACCCCCATATCCGGTCTATTTTGCGCTCTCTGCGGGACGCGGGGGCCTATCTGGCGGTGGCCACCAGCAAGTCGGAGAAGCCCTGCCGGGGAGTGCTGGACCACTTTGCCCTGACCCATTATTTCGACAGGATCGTCACGGCGGACAGCAACCACAGCATGTCCACCAAGGCGGAGCTGGTGCGCCGGGCTTTGCCGGACCGGTGGGAGCGGGCCGCCATGGTGGGGGACCGGCGCTTTGACATGGAGGGGGCCCGGGCCAACGGCATCGAGGGCATTGGAGCGGGCTACGGCTTTGGCAGCGAAGAGGAGCTGCGGGAGGCCGGGGCGGAGCATATTGTGCCGGACACCGAGGCCCTGCGGGCCTTGCTTTGCCAAGGGGTGGAGATCCCCCGGGGCTTCTTTTTGACTGTGGAAGGGCTGGACGGCAGCGGCAAGACCACCCAGGTGGACCTGCTGGAAAAGAGCCTCCGGTCCTACGGCTACAGCGTGCTGCGCACCCGGGAGCCCGGGGGCTGCCCCATCAGCGAGGACATCCGCCAGATCATCCTGGACACCAGGAACATGGAGATGTCCCCGGCCTGCGAGGCCTTGCTGTACGCGGCGGCCCGGGCCCAGCACGTGGCCCAGGTGATCCGCCCGGCGGTGGAAACCGGGATGCTGGTGCTGTGCGACCGGTTTGTGGACAGCTCCATCGCCTACCAGGGCGGAGGCCGGGGCCTGGGGCTGGAGACGGTGCAGCAGCTGAACGCCCCGGCAGTGGGGGACATGATGCCGGACGCCACCCTGTACCTGGAGGTGGATTTCCGGGTGGGGCTCCAGCGCCGCCTGGGGGCCAGCGCTCCGGACCGGCTGGAGCTGGAGGCCTTTGATTTCCACGAGCGGGTGCAAAAAACCTACGAGCGGCTGCTGCACGACTACCGGAGGCGTTTCATGGTGGTGAACGCCGAGCGGGAGCCCGAGGCCGTGGCCCAGGAGGCCCTGGCTTTGGTGCTGGCCAGGCTGGAGCGGGAGGAATAAGGTGGAGCGGATCGTGGTGGGCATGTCCGGCGGGGTGGATTCCTCGGTGGCGGCCTTGCTGCTGAAGCGGCAGGGCTACGACGTGGTGGGCGTGTTCATGAAGAATTGGGACGAGCAGGACGAGAACGGGGAATGCACCGCCACCCAGGACTGGCAGGACGTTCAGGAGGTTTGCGCTTTGCTGGACGTCCCCTGCTATGCGGTGAACTTTGAGAAGGAGTACCGGGAGCGGGTATTCGCGGAGTTTTTGGAGGAGTACCGCCTGGGCCGCACCCCCAACCCGGACGTGCTGTGCAACCGGGAGATCAAGTTCAAGGCGTTTTTGGACTTCGCTTTGAAGCTGGGAGCCGGCCGGATGGCCACAGGGCACTTCGTGCGCCTGGGGGAGGAGGCTGGGCGCGTTGTGCTGCGCAAGGGCGCGGACCCGGCCAAGGACCAGAGTTACTTCCTTTATATGCTCAAAGAGGCCCAGCTGGCCAGGGCCCTCTTTCCTCTGGGGGACATGACCAAGGCCCAGGTGCGGCAGATCGCCGGGGAGGCGGGGCTGCCCGTAAGCCGCAAGAAGGATTCCACAGGCATCTGCTTCATTGGGGAGCGGAACTTCCGCCAATTTTTGCAAGGGTACCTGCCCCTGCGGCAGGGGGAGATGCGGACCCCGGAGGGCCGGGTGGTGGGCCGCCACCAGGGCCTGGCCTATTATACCTTGGGCCAGCGACGGGGCCTGGGCATCGGCGGCGCCGGGGACGGCCGCCGCTGGTTCGTCATCGGCAAGG
>JARKQO010000346.1 GCA_029974855.1 Eubacteriales bacterium | reverse complement strand
GCCGTTTTGGACCGGAGCGAGAGCCGGTAAGGAGCACAAAGCCCCTGCCGGTACTCCCGGGCAAGGGCTTTGAAGTGTGGGTCTGAAGAGAGCTATTGAAGCAGGGACTGGACGTAGGCTTGCATTTCCTCCTTGGAGCTGATGCGGTGGGTGTGGGCGATAATCGCCTGCTGCTGGGCCTTGGACAGGGCAGCGACCCGGTTCATGGCCGGCAGGTTTTGGGCCTAAGCCATCCCTAGGCCCATGGGCATGTCAGAACCATTTGCGAAATTTTGCATTCCATCACCTCGGACTTAGTATGGGCGGGGAAGAGGGAAGTATGCGGCGGCGGCCCTTGGAAAAGCCTTCTTTTCCGGTGGTTAGCACCTGTTTTGCCTGGGGAAGCTTTTCTTGCTCGCCGGTTTTTTCGCGGCGCGCTTCCAACGCCTTGGGAAAGGGGTTCCTCCCCGTGAAAAACGAGAAAAAAGCCCTGCGGGCCTTTCAGGAGATCCGCAGGAAATATCCCCAGTTCAAGCAGCAGGCCGCCAGCTCCAAAGCCGGAAACCTGTTTCACCAGGAGGCGGTGATCCGCAACCAGCTATGGCAGCTCCGGTCCTTGGCCCACCTCCAGCCCCCCGGCTATGAGGCGGTATACGGCCAGTACGAGGACCTCCTTCAGGATATCTCCCGGCGGCTTTTGGCCCGGTACAACCAGAAGAACCGCACCTCCTACGAGCTGGAGGCGGTGGTGAAGGGCCACCAGCAGGAGTACCTGCGCACCGGGGTCATGGCGGTGCTGGCGGCCTACCACATCCCCCGGCGGGTCCGGGAGGAGTTCCGGCGATTGCTGCCCAAGGCGCCCCAGCAGGAGTATCCGGCGGCCAGAGCCCTCCGCCGGACCTTTATCCTCCACCTGGGGGACACCAACACCGGCAAGACCTACCAGGCCCTGGGCCGGATGATGGAGAGCGGCCGGGGCGTCTACCTGGCCCCCCTGCGGATTTTGGCCCTGGAAAACTTCGAGCGGCTCAACAAGGAGGGCGTCCCCTGCGATTTGCTCACCGGGGAGGAGGAAATCCGCGTGCCGGGAGCCCGGCACCTTTGCTGCACCGTGAAGATGGCCGCCCTCCAGGGAGGCGGCGCCGGGGCGTATGAGGTGGCCGTCATCGACGAGGTGCAGCTTCTGGCGGATTCTCAGCAGGGGGATGCCTGGACCCGGGCCATTCTGGGCCTTTGCTGCCCGGAGATCCACCTGTGCGGGGCGGCCTTGGTCCAGGAGCAGCTTTTGCGGATGATCCAGGACTGCGGCGACGACTACGTTCTCAAGCAATATACCCGCTCTGTGCCCCTGATGGTGGAAAGCGCTCCCGCCAGGCTTTCCGGCGTGGGGGCCGGGGACGCTTTGGTGGCCTTCTCCAAGCGGGAGGTGCTGAGCCTGTCAGGGCTTCTAGCCCGCAAAGGCGTTCCCAACCATGTGATCTACGGGGATTTGCCCCCGGGGGTGCGCCGGATGCAGTACGAAGCCTTCCTTGGGAGCCCCAAGCCCGTGCTGGTGGCCACGGACGCCATCGGCATGGGGGTGAATTTACCCATCCGGCGGCTCATCTTCACCCGGCAGGAGAAGTTCGACGGGGAGACCTTCCGGCCCCTGACCCCTCAGGAGGTGAAGCAGATCGCCGGGCGGGCGGGCCGCCTGGGCATCTACGACGTGGGGTATGTGGCCTGCCTGGGGGGCGGCATCGACTTCATCGAGGCGATGCTGAACTGGGAGGACGAGCCCATCCCCCAGGCGGTGATCGGCCCCAGCGAGGCCATCCTTGGCATCGGTCTGCTGCCCCTGCGGGAAAAGCTGGCCCTGTGGAGCCTGGAAGAGGAGCACCTGCCCTATTACCGCAAAAAGGACGTGCGGGAGTATCTGGCGATTTTGGACCTGCTGAAGCCCTACCGCCTGCCGGAGCCCGTGCAGTGGCATTTGATGCGCGTTCCCTTCGACTCTGAAAACCCGGACCTGGCGGCCCAGTTTGATGACTGCGTGCGCCTGCGCTTTCAGGAGGGGGCGGCGAAGCTGCCCAGGCCCCACAACCCCTGCCGGGATTTGGCGGACTGGGAGCTGTACTACCGGCAGCTGGATCTGTATTATGCTTTTTCCAAGGCCATGCAAATGCCCATAGAGGAGGAATGGCTCCGGGACACCCGGATTTTTATCTGCAAGGAAATTCAACGGCTGCTGCGCAATCCGATGAAGCTTTCCCAGGGCTGATGGGAAGGCGGTGCGCCGCCGGGCCTCAGCGGTACTCCACCTTCAACCCCGCCTGGCCCAGGACTTCCTCCGCCGCCTGCCTCAGGGCCCGATCCAGCTGGACCTCCCGCAGAGCCGGGTGGGACAGCAACGGGGTGAGGTCCCCGTCCGCCACCCCGGACAGGCTGAGCCACTCCAGCCGGGTCAGCTCCCGGAGCCCTTGAAGGCTTTGGAGTGGCGCTTCGTACAGGCCAAGGCTTTGGAGCTCTTTCAACCCCGCCAGGGAGGCCAGGGAACTCACCAGGCTCCGCCCCGCGTCCAAGTGCCGCAGCAGCGGGCAGCCTGCCAAAGGGGACAAATCCGCCGCCCGGGTGCTGAACAGGCACACATCCCCCAGCCGGGGCAAGGAGCCCAAGGACGACAGGTCCGAAACCGGGTTCTCCCGCAAATCAAGGCTTTGCAAATCGGTGAGGCCGCCCAAGGCCGTCAGGTCCGTGATATCCTGCCGGGCGACCTTCAGGACCCGCAGGTTTTTGAGCCTGGCCACATCCCCAAGGGAGGTCATGCCCCCGTTTTTCAGCGGGCCCTGCCCCAAGGTGACCTGTCGGCACAGGGCGTCGTAGCCCGCGCTGTCCCCGGCGACCCGATCCCCATAGATCCAAAGCTCCGTGACGCTCAGCAAGTCCTTTTCGCCAATGGGCTCCCCCTCCCCCACCCCAAGGGCCAGCCTCACCGCCCGCTCCACCAGGGGTTCCCGGAAGTCCACGCTGCCGGCGGGCGTAAGCATACCCGACACCTCCCCGTACCGGCCCAGGGCAAACCCGGCGCACAGGCAAAGCAGGCACGCCAGCGCCGCACAGCTCCCCCAAAGGGCCCGCTTTTTTCTGCGCCCGTCCAAGGCCAGCAGGTCGGCGCGGACCTTGGCTACGGAGGAGTAGCGCTCTTTGGGCGCAAAGGCCGTGCATTTTTCCACGATCCGCCTGATGCGGCGGTCGGAAAGCCGGGGAAGAATCTTCTCCCTTTGGCTTTCTCCGGTGAAAAGCCAGCCCAGCAGAATGCCCAGGGAAAAAATATCTGTCCTGGGATCCGTCTGGGCATAGCCGTATTGCTCCGGTGCGGCGAAGTCCTTGGTGCCGCAGCACACCGTATCCTCCGCCCTGCTTTGGTCAAACACCCGGGAGATGCCAAAATCGATGAGCCACAGCTGCCCCTGGGGGTCCACGATCAGGTTCTGGGGCTTGATGTCCCGGTGGATCACCGGGGGCGTGCGCCCATGGAGATAGGCCAAAATATCGCACAGGGAAACCGCCAGGCCCAGGGCCCGCCCCTCATCGGGCCGGCGCTGGGCCACATACCGGTGAAGGGGCGTGCCCTCCACGTATTCCCGCACAACGCACAGGGTTTCCCCGTTTTCGTATTCCCCCACGAACCGGGGCAGGCCCGGGTGGCTGAGGTTTTTGAGAATGCGGGCCTCCGAGGTGGAAGCCGCGGCCTTCTGATAGCATTTGGCCACGTAAAACAGGTCCGTCCCCTTGTGCTTTACCAGAAGGGTCTCGCAGGCGTCGCTGTGGGCAAAGCATTCAAAGGGCTCATACTCCGCCAAAAACGCCGGGGGATAGCGCCGGATGCCGCATTCCGCCAGAAGGCTCTCCAAAAAGCCCTCATCCATTTTTCTCCCCTCCCCCCAGCGGCGTAAGCCCCAGCCTGTCCAGCAGCTCCTGGGTCTGGGGCGCGGTTTTTCCGTCGTGAAGGCAACGCATAATGGCCGCGTCCCGCAGGAGCCTGGGATAGAGGGGGCTCTTCTGGGCTGTTTTCAGCAGCGCCTGGGTCTCCTCCACGTCCAGGCCAAGCCCGAAGGCCAGCTGGATCAGCTTATCCCTGGAGGGGTTGCGGGTGCCGTTGAAAATCTGGTGTCCGTAGGTCCGGTCCAGCCCAGCCAGGCGGATGGCCTGCCCGGCGGTGCAGCCCTTTTGCCGGCACAGCCGGGCCAAAGTATGGCAAAGCCGGGGGGTGGCCAGCGAAGCGCCGTTGTCCTCCACAAAGGCTTCAAAATCCGGGGCCTCAAAAAGCCTGCGCTGGAGGGTATGGGTGGTTTGCGTCTCTTGGGAAGGGGCCCGCGCCATATCCCTTGTCTCCTTTGTATCCTTTGCCATGAAGTCCTCCATGAGCATTCATAGGCTCATTATACTCCTTCTTCATGGCGAGGCAAGGGAGCGGCGCGCCGTTTCCCTATTTCATTTCAAAATCCTTGTTCTGAAGCGTGGGGTAAATCTCCGCCACGGGGGAATAGTCCTTGATGGGATTGCCGTCCAGCATCAGCTCCGTCAGGTTCACAAGGCCGCTTAGGGACTTCAGGGACTTGACCTTGTTGCCGCCCACGTTCAGGCTGGTGAGCTTGGTTAGTCCGGCCAGGGGCTTCAGGTCCTGGATGGCATTGCCGAAGGCTTTGAGGTATTGCAGCTCCGTCAGCTTGGCCAGCTTTTTCAGGTC
>JARKQO010000332.1 GCA_029974855.1 Eubacteriales bacterium | reverse complement strand
CTGATTTATCTGACCCTTGGAAAGGGCATTGGCTGCGGCATATTGTGCAACGGGCAAATGGTGATGGGAAGCACGTTTATGGCGGGTGAAATCAGCCATTACCAGGATGACCCTAAGAACATCCGGAAGCGGGGTGATGCGACGCTGGAACACCGCCTGGGCAGCGCCCGGTTTCAGGATTTTCCCGGCGGTATGAAGGAAGCGCTGGAAGGGTATTCCAAAGGGGAAAGCGCATGCTGTTAGATCATCGAGGACTTCATCAGCACCCTTTCCGTTGTCATTGCCAATATTGCGGCCTTTTTGGACCCGGATCAGGTCATCATCGGCGGGGAGCTGAGCCAGTATATGGACGGGCTGATTGAGGACATCCGGGAAACCGTGGCAAGGATTTCTCCTTTTCAGGTGCGGGTTTCCCTGGCGCGTTTGCGGGGGGACGCCTATATCATGGGCGCCGTTGCCCACGCCATGAAGAATGTGAGCGAGGAATAGCAGAATTTAGATAGCTTATGAGGGGATGCCATGTGTAGTCAGCTGGATGATACAGTACTGGGAATCGACATTGGAGGGACCAAGGTATTTATTGGCATTGTATCGCGGGAGGGGAAAATCGTACAATCGTACCAATACCCCATGCGGCGCGGAAAACCGGAACAGGTGCTCAGCGGCCTGACGGCAGGCATCGAGCGGATGCTCCAGGAGGCCCACGCCCGCCCCAAAGCAATTGGCATTGGTCTGAAAGGGCATGTGGACGCCGCCCATAACCGCATCTTCTCCAGTTCCCTGATCCAGATGGACAGCCCCTACGACCTTTGCGCCGCGCTGAGCGAACGCTACGGCATTCCCGCCGCTATCGACAACGACGTGAACGCGGCAACCTTGGCGGAAGCCGCCATGGGCGCGGGAAGGACCTCCGACCATTTCGTCTATGTCAACATCGGAACGGGCTCGGCCATTGGGGTGTACGAGAACGGCGCCTTGAGGCGGGGCCGGAACAACAACTATGGCGAGATTGGCTATATGCTTTGCCGGCGCGCCGCGGGAGAGGACAGCCTGTTCTGTCTGGAAAACGTGGCCAGCGGAAAGGGGCTGGACAATGAAATCCGCCGCCTGGCCCCCCACTACCCCCACAGCATATTGCAAAACGCCATGAAAGACCCACAGGCCATGGTGGGGGCGGTGGAGATTTTTGAGGCATACCTGGGCGGGGATGAACTGGCTGTGCGGGCCGTGGATAACGCCCTGGAAGCCCTGGCCGTTTGCATCCTGAACTTTGAGTGCCTGCTGAACTGTGGTCTGTATATTTTCGGCGGCGGCATTGTAAAGGACCCGTGGTTTTTTGCCAAGCTGCAAGGCAAGGTGCAGGAGATCCGCAAGGAAACCAGGCTGCCCTTTGCCGTGGAAATGCGGATGTCGGACCTGGGCGCGGCCAATGTAGGGCTTCTGGGCGCGGCCAGCATCGCCTTCGCAGTGCTGGAGAACTGAACGGCGAGATACACAAGGAGAGGAGATTCCCATGGAGATTCAAGAAATCCGTAGCGCGAACCAGCGGCTTCATGCCCATTTGCTGAGCATGGTGAAGCCCGAAACCTGGGAACGTACCCTGAAGATGAGCGATGAGAGCATTGCCGCCTTCGCGGACAAACCATGGCTGGGCGAAATTGATACGGTGTATCTGATCGGCCACGGCACGTCGCTGGCCACCTCCATGAACGCGGAAGCCGCCATCAGCCATATCGCCCGTGTACACGCACAGGCGGTGCCCGCGTTCACCCTTGCCACCTACCCCGAGGATTATGTGTTTGCGCCTGAAAAGACGCTGGTGGTTGGCATCAGCTGCTCCGGCGATACGGCCAGCGTGGTCAACGGCTTGAAGGCCGCCAAGGCGCTGGGGGCCCACACGATGATTATCTCCGGTGAGGGGGAGATCCAGGCAACGCAATACGCGGAGCTCCGCATTGTAACGGACGCCCGGGCGGAAAACCGCGCCAACGTGCAGGCCTACAGCATTTCCCATCTGTTTATCCTGCTGGCGGCCCATCGCTTCGCGCTTTTGCTGGGGCAAAAAAACGGCAGCGTGGACCAGCGGAAGGTTACCCACTGGGACGCACAACTTGCCAAAACCATCGAGGCCATGGCCTGCCTGCCGGAGCTGTTTGACCGCATGCACAGCATCTACACGGATTTGGAGAAGTATGGCTCCAAAAACTTCGCGGTGCTGGGCACCGGCCCCAACCGGGGTACGGCCCAGGAGGGCGCGCTGAAGATCAGCGAGTACTGCTGGCGGTTCGGCGCGGCGGAAGAGCTGGAGGATTTTGCCCATGGCCGCTTCCGGGAGGTGGGCAGCGAGGAACCGCTGCTGATGATCTCCCCCACGGAGAAAACCAACCGCAAAACCATGGACTTGCTGGCGGGCTGCTATGTGGCCAAAACGCCTGCCGTGGTGTTTACGGCCCAACCCATCCCCGCCATGGAAAAGCTGGCGACCCACGTGGTAAAAATGCCCCCGTTGGACGACGAGTATATGACCCCATTTTTGTATGTGTTCCCCATGTGGTTCTACGGCTATCACGTCCGCAACCAGGAAAACGGCCTTGTGGGCGAAAAGCGTCACGGCCTGTATGCCGTGGACATCAACTTCAGCGCTCGCTTTACGGCGGATGGCAACCTGAAAGGGTAAGTGCCGGCGTGTAAAGTGAAAATAGCATCAATAAAAACAGGGAGGGAAATGGGATGACTAGGAAATTGTTGGCTCTTCTACTGTGCGCAGTGCTTCTTTTCACCAGTGCTTCCGCGCTTGCGGACCTGACCGGAAAAGATGACGGAATCGTGCTGGACTTCTGGGTATATTCCGACTTTACGCAGGGCGTGTCCGGCGAAGTGATGCGGGGATGGGCGGAGGACTTCATTGCCAGCGACCCCGATGTGACGGGCATCAACTTCACCGGCAAGAACGACAACGAGCTTCTCACCGGCCTGATGGCGGGGGTGGGGCTGCCCAACTGCTTCTCCGCCTCGGCCCGGGACCTGAAAAAGTACAAGGATGCCATTGATCTGCTTGACCTCAGCGAGATTTTCGCGGACGAAAGCTGGTCCGGCGGGTTCTATCCCGCCGCAAAAGACGCGGTCAGCTTTGACGATGGCATCTGGGCGCTGCCCTTCATCAGCTATATCCCGCTGGTGTACCGCAACCTGGACGTGTTGGCGGCCGCGGGCGTGGATACCTCCAAAGCTCCCGCAACCATCGATGAGTGGATCAGCCAGATGGCGGCTGTGAAGGAATCCGGCGCGGACGCCACCACCTCCTGGACGGCTGGCGGCTACTTCTGCCCCGGCGCCATCATGGCGGCTGACGGCGACAACATCACCCCCGGTATCGACAACGGGGAAACCACACTGAAGCCCGAACAGTTCACCCGCACCTTTGAAACGCTGCTGAAGATCAGCGAATACTCCAACGCCATGGCATACAACGACGCCGTGGCCGAGGAAGCCTTCAAGGCCAACAAGCTGGCTTTCATCCTGGCCGGTCCCTGGAACAACCCCGCTTATGAAAGCGCCGGCGTCAATTACGACGTAGTGCTGGTTCCGGCCTATGAAGAAGGCGGACGTACCGGCGGCTTGCAGGGCTGGGATTTGATGTACGGCGTAAAATCCGGCGATGAGAAGCTGGACGCGGCCATTGGCCGTTGGCTGAAGTACATGGGCACCCGCGAGGCCGAGGCCGAATGGGCTGTGAAGCTGGGCCGCCCCGTGCTGCGGGAGGATGCCATGGCGGAAGAAGCTGTGACCAACACCATGATTGGCAGAGTGTCCGCCCCTGGTCTGCTGGGCGGCATGATGCAGATGGACTTTGGCAATAGCACGGTGTTCTGGCCCTCTGTGCTGGGCGACATCGCGCCCCAGGTGGTAAACGGCGACGTGACCGTGGAGCAGGGCGGCGAGATGGTGATTGAAGCCGTAAACGACATGATTGCCGACGCGGGCGAATGATAAAGTAAACTCCGGGCGCGCCGCCGGCGGGGGAAAGCCTGCCGGCGGCGCATTCAAAATGCAAGGGAGGTTGTGACATGCAACTGCGGCGAGAAAAACAGATCGGAGACTTGCATCCGCGCCGCGGCATCATGAAATATGCCGCGAACTACGCGGCGCTTGCCCCGTTTTATCTCCTGTTTTTTTGCTTTATTATGATCCCCATGATTCAAGGCGTTGCCATGAGCTTTACGGACTGGTCCACCTCCAGCAGGGGCGTCATCAACCCTGTTGGCTTTGAAAATTACATCAACATCTTTTCCGGCAGGGGAAGCGCGTCCAAGCGTTTTTTAACCTCCCTGAACAACCTGTTGGTGTATGTGCCCATTACCATTGTGGCGGGCCTGGGAATTTCATTGATTTTGGCTTTGGTCATCAACCAGTTCCGAAACAAGACATACAACTTTTTCAGGGGCGCTTACTTTTTCCCCACGGTGCTGCCGCTGTTTTTGGGGGCGGGCATCTGGCAGTGGTACATGGCATCGGATACGGGCCTTGTGGCCTCCAACCTGGCCAAGCTGGGCATTGGCGCCAACACGATTTGGCGCGATACCGCGGGCTTTGCCATCGCTTTAGTGGTGATTATTGACGTATGGCACTCGGTGGGCTTTAACTTTGTGATTTTCTCTACCGGCATGCAGGACATCCCCCAGGAGCTTTATGAGGCGGCGGAAATTGACGGCGCCAGCACCTTCCAGAAAATGCGGCTGATCACCATCCCGCTGCTGGAGCCTATTTTGTTTTTTGTGATCACATACTCGTTCATCAGCGCGTTGCAGGTATACGACATCCCGTGGATTATTACCAACGGGACGGATATCAACTCCATTGGCGGGGCCAAGCAGGTCATGCTGTTCCCGGTGATGGAGATGGTGAAGAACGTATACCAGGGCGGCAAGTCGGCGCTGGCGCGGGCCTCGGCGGAGGGCGTGGTGCTGATGAGCATTATTTTGGCCATTACCGTTGTGCAGTTTAAGCTGCGCAAGAAAAAAGTGTGAGGAGGCCAACAAGATGGAAGAAAACAAAAAGCGAAAATCGGAAAAAGCCCTGCTGCTGACCATTGCCATCCTATGGGCGTTGGTCTGCCTTTTCCCGATTTGGAACCTTGTTTCAGCCACGTTTTCCTCGGACAAATCGAACCTCACCACCTCCTTTTGGCCAAACGACATTTCCAACGGGATCGGCAAGATTGCCTATGCGTTGACCACCGGCAACATTCTGGTTTCCATCATCGATACGTTTGCCTATAGCATCGTGACCATCGTTGGCATGGTGATCATCAGTGCGCTGGTTGCCTATGAATTCACGTTTTACCGGTTTCCGCTGAAAAAGCTGCTGTTTGCGCTGATGATGGCCAGCATGATGCTGCCGCTGGTGCTGTATGTGATTCCGCTGTACCGGTTTGTGTATGAAATGAACCTGTCGGATACCCTGATCGGCATTTCGTTCCCCATGATGGTATCCCCGCTGGCGGTGTTTATCCTGATGCAGTTTTTGGAGGACTTGCCCATGTCCTTCATTGAGTCCGCAAGGATTGACGGCGCGGGGCATTTCAACATTTTCCGCTCCATCGTGCTGCCGCTGATGCGCAACGGCATCATTACGGTAACGGTGATCATGTTCCTGAAGGTGTGGGGTTCCTACCTGTGGCCATCGCTGATTACCGCCGACAGCGTCAAGCCGCTGTCTGTTACGATTGCCAACATGCTCAGCCCCAATTTCCATACGGATGCCCGGGTGAAAATCGCCTCCATGCTGATTTCCATGCTGCCCCCCGCCGTCATTTACCTGATCTGCCAAAAGCAGGTCATTGAGGGGATTACCATGCAGGGCGTGAAGGGGTAAGCCCTGTGTTGATGTTTGGTTCCATGTCAACGGGTGGGGGAAAGTGGCGGATGGAGGAAACCAAAGGGCTGGCTGCGGGAGAGCGGCCAGCCCTTTTAGGTGCAATCATCCGGTGCACATTAGCTCCATGCCTCAGTAGGACAGGGTGATAAAATCCGTGAACTGATAGTCCCCGAAGATATCCGTCAGGCAGAAGCCGTAGACATAATCCGCGTCCCCTTCCACCTGGGCGTACTGGAAGCCGATGGTGCCGTCGCTCCCCACGGTGATGGGATCGCCCTCAAAGGGCTCGGATTGCTGTTCATCGTTTTCGTCCCAATACAGCAGCTCATACTGGGGGATCACCACGTCTCCGCGCTTGAGCTCCGTATAGCCCCGCATGGGCATCCCAGACTCGGTGTATCCCTGGGTGTAGCCCATCACATAGCCTGAGGGATGGTTTTGGTCGAACACCACCAGCAGGTATTGCTCCACCCCGTTCACGGTGACGGGAACCAAGGAACGGGTGTAGTTTTCATTGGCGATCTGGTCGTACATGCACACCATCTGCCCCGCCAAAGTGGGCCAGGTCCCGTCAAAGAGGCCGTAGACCTTGCCGCCGGTCCAGTCCACCAGCACGTCCTGAACGTAGCCCAGGTCCACATAGCACTCGAAGTCCGGGTCGCTGACATCCATCATCAGCGTGGCCTCGGCCTTGGCCAGGTATTGGAGCTCCTCCTGGGACAGGGACAGCACATAGGCATACTCGCCCTGGGCCTGGGAGAAGGGGTCCTGCTGGGCCGCCTGATGAAAGGGCTCATCGTCGTCCTGGTCCGTATCCTCCGGCTCGTCCTGGTCCTCCGGCTCCGGGGATTCCTCCGGCTCCTCGTACTCACCCTCATCCCCAATGTCAAAGGCCTCGGGGTCAAAATCCCCGGTGGTGACGTCGCCCCCGAAGATGCTGCTTAGGAAGCTATCCAAAGAGAAGTCGGCATCATCCTGGGGCGGCGGGGGGCTGCTGCTGTCCTCCTGGCCCTGGGTGAACCAGGATTCAAAGGTATCGTCGTCGTACTGGCTATAGCCTTGGGTGGAGGAGTCGTCGCTCCAGCCCCCCAGCAGCCAGTCCAGCAGGCCGCCGGTGGAGCCCCCCGCGCCGGAAAGCCAGTCGGACTGGGCGCTGGAAAGGCTCTCCTGCTGCACCGAGGTGGAGGAGAAGGTGTAGGAACCGGAGTTCATGCTCTGGGCCATGCCCTTCACAAAGGCGGTGTGCTGGGGAAACAGGCCGTAGGCGTCGTAGTGGGAAAGGCTCTGGCCGATGGAGGCCCGGGTGCTGTAGGGCACCAGCACCGTAAGGCCGGAGATGTTGGTCAAATTCTTGGTGTGGCGGGTATAGACCACCGCGTCCGCCAGGGCAGAGGCCACGGCCTTGGCATTGGCGGGATCGAACTGCTGGTAGATTTTGGCATAGTAGGTCACGTCCAGCAAATCCGAGGCGGAATCGAAGATTTCACCCATGGAGCGCACGTTCTGGCGAATCCGGGACACACCCATCAGGTTGCCCCCGGTGATCTGCCCTTGCAAGGAGCCCGCCAGGCCCTCCAGGGCCTTTTGGAGAGGGCCCAGCTTGCTCAGGTCCGTCAAAGACAGGGTGGCGTATTCCGAAGGATCGTAGGCCAAGGTGTAGCGGATGAAGCCGTCCACAATGACGGGGCCCAGCTCCTTGATGCTCATGCCCGGGTTGGCCCCCAGCTTGGACAGCCAATCGGTGTAATGCCAGCCTGTGCCGGGCTCCAGCTCCTCGCTGGCGATCATGTACTCCGCGAAGGGAGCCAGATGGCAGGCCACCTCAAAGGAGGCCATGAGGCAGGCGTCAAACCCCACGAAGGCCAGCTTGCGGTATCCCTTGGCCTTGGAGGCGCTTTGCAAAGCGCTGTACACCTCGCGCATATCCAGGAAATCGCCGCTTACCTCGTCATAGCAAATGCCCATGGCTGGGCCAGCCCCGTGGTCCCACAGGATCAGGCCGTAGCGGTCCGCCGGGTAATTCTTGATGCCGGATTTTATGAAATCCTCCAAAGAGGAGCCCGCGCCCATGTTGACCCGCCCCAGGCTTTCCACCCGCTGCAAGCCGTTTTTGCTCACCAGCCAGCGTTCCGATTGCCGGTCGGTAATGCCCTGGGCCTGCCAGCTTTTGGTGCCGCCGGTTTGCACATACACGGTGACGTTACCGCCCATGGGCAACCCCGCCTTCACCATCTCCGAAAGGTCCGCGGTGGCCAGGCCCCCCTGGCTCTCCAGATCGGTATCGCACTTTTACACCATCAAAGTATAGGTATCCTGGCCTCCCTGGGCGGACTGGGGAAAGAGCGCCCACAGCAGCAGGGCGGCCAGAAGCGCGGAAAGCAGTTTTCTCATGGTGCCTCCTTTGTATTGACGACGATGAAGAAAGTAGGAACGTCCAGCGGAATCAGATATCCATGAACTCCCGGAACTCCCGCATGATGCCGATGCCATCCGGGTAGTGGGCCGCAAACTGGGGTACTGCGTGGCTGGGGAAGCTGTTGCCCTCGATAAAACAGGGGCCCTCCCGGGTGATGGCCACATCCCAGGCCACAAAGCGCATTTGGGGCACCTTCAGGGCGGCCTTCAGGCACATGGTTTTGGCCTCCTCAAAAAAGGGCACCTCAAAGCCCACAATGGGCGTGCCGGTCATGGGATGGTGGGTAAAGGTGTTGCCCTGCTTGTCCGCCCCCACGGTGAGCAGCTTGCCGCTGTCCAAATCCACCCGGGCGGCCATACCCCCGCAGTCCACATTGTCCATCACCTTGCCGTTGCCGATGCGCAGGAAGGCGTAGACGATGCCCTGCTTCTTGTCACCCAGCAAGGTGGCGATGCGGATGGTGTTCACCGAGGTGGGGCAGAGCTCCATCATCCGGGGGTGCTGGATCACCCGCTCCTCGATGATGCCGGTTTGCTTTTGACCTAACTCCCGCAAAAAGTCCTCCTCCCGGCCCTCCCAGTGGGGGCGCTGGTAGCGCTCAATCCCCACGCCGCTGCTGCCCTCCAGGGGCTTGGCAATCAGGTCCGGGTTCTGGTCCAAAAAGGCCTTGAAGGCGGCAAGGTCCGTATCCGGACTAATTCTCATCCAGGCCCGGCGCACCTGGTCCTTGAAAAGCTCGTTAAAGGTGGCCTTGTCGTCAAAGAGGTGCCAGAAGGCCTTGTCGTTCATCCGGCGGACGATGGTGTTGGAAAGCCCCCGGGTGATCTGGGTTCTCTTTTGGGCGTCCGTGAGGCGGTACATCTGGGCGATCTTGTAATCCATATATCCGGCGTTGTATTTCAGGGCGCAACGGAACATATCCCAAAGGAGCCAAAGGCGGCTTTTGCCGCTGCGCTCCCCAAGGAGGGCCGTGGTCTTCCACATGGCCCCAAAGTCCATGCGCACCAGGCGCTTGAAGAAGAAGCCGAGCTTTCCCATGGGCAAATCCTCCCGCTTAGACGTTGAAACGGAAGAGCACAATGTCCCCGTCCTTCATCACATACTCCTTACCCTCGCTGCGCACCAGGCCGCTTTCCTTGCAAGCGTTCATGCTGCCCAGGGCCACCAGCTGGTCGTAGGCCACCACCTCGGCCCGGATGAAGCCCCGCTCAAAATCCGTATGGATCTTTCCGGCTGCCTGGGGGGCCTTGGTGCCGCT
>JARKQO010000321.1 GCA_029974855.1 Eubacteriales bacterium | reverse complement strand
TGCCCTTTGCCGGGCAGATGACCCGCACCGCCAAGGAAACCAGCACCGATCTGTACTACGACGACACCCTCTACGCCCAGATCAAGGACGTCACCGGGGAGGAGGTGGAGATCCGGGTGGCGGAGGTGCCCCTGGAGAAGATGGCGGAGTTGGGCCTGGGCGCCTTTGACGAGGACACCCAGACCCTGGAGGGGGATTTCTCCATGCCCAACAAGGAGTACGCCCTCCGCTTCGTGGTGGACACCGTGGACGGCCTGCCCTTCTACTTCAACTACCGGCTTTTTGAGATGACGGGCATCAAGTTCGACAACTTCACCACCCGCAAGGACAGCGTCACCGTGTGCGAGGTGATCGTCACCGGCGTGTTCAAACGGCCCCTGCTGCCCACCTTGGCCCCCTGGGCTGTGATGCAGCTAGCCGAGGACAAGAGCAACGCCGCCGCCTGCACCGCGTTTTTGAGCGCGGCGGAGACCAAGCCGGGGGTGTAGGGGGAAGGGGTTTCACCCCTTCCATCCCCACCAAAGGGATACATCCCTTTGGAATCCCACTTTTTGACCGCGTTTCAGGCGGCCAAGGGTATGAGTTAGGAAAGAAAAGGCGGGAGCGGCGCAAGCCGCTCCCGCTGAAAACGCTTATCCATAAATATACAGGAGGTTACCTCATGAACCCCACGAAAAACAGCGTCAACACATCCATCCCCCAGTCCCGCAAGGTGCGGGGCTACGAGATCAAGCGCATGCCCATCGGGGCGTTTTTGGCTGCCACCCGGCTGCTGAACCAGCTGCCCGACGCCGTGATCCGGGCCCTGTTCCCCCAGGCGGACGGCGCCCTGGAGGAGCTGAAGCACCTCACCCCGGAGGGCTTGCAAGCCCTGCTGCTGCGGGCCCTGGCCGTGCTGCCCGGGGAGGCGGTGCGCGTCTTTGCCGAGCTTTCCGGCATCCCCGAGGGGGATTTGCTCCAGGACCCGGCCGTGGGCCTGGACGGCCTGGGGGAGATGGCCCTGGCTTGGCTGGAGGTCAACGGCATTGAAAATTTTATGCAGACCGCGCGGGGGCTGTGGGCCAGGGTACGCGCGGTGACGGCGACGCCTGGTTCCAACGGCTGATCGCCAGCGCCCTTTCCATCGGCATCAGCAAGCGGGAGCTGCTGGAGGACTACTACATGGACGAAATTGGCGAGGTGATCCGGGCCTGGAACAATTTGCACGGGGCCGGGGACCAGGAGGAGCAGGTGGACGGCGCTGCGTTTTTGGGCAGCGGGGGGGAGTGGGTGTAGGGGGCGGGAGCCGCAGGGGCTCCCGCCAGGAGGTGCGGATTATTGGATGGAGCAACGGCTTAACAATAGATATTGCCCATCCGCCACTGAAACATAGGCCGTATTGTCAAAATTGTCATTGGCGATGATATCGCTCCTTCTGCTGTCGGTATAGATGCAATAATATCCCCCATATCCGCCCTCATCCGCCTTAAGCCTGTACTCGCCGGGCGCGATGTCATATCCGCGGCCAACTTTCAGCATAACGCCGCTCATGCCTTCTTTGATTGAGTAGTCTTGATAGAAAATCCCGGCAAGGAATGCAACGCAACGAGAAAGCTCTACGTAGTCTCCTCTTTCAACGGTTATGATAGAATTTGTTTCAAAATTATCATTAAAAAGAATATGATTTCCATTTGCGTCCAAAGAGACAGAGAAATATCCGCCGTAGTTGGATGTTGCCAACAGCACATATTCTCCGGCGGGAAGATCAACGCCTGCTTTATACTGGCCGGATTCATACCCTGAATCCTCAAGCTTCCGCTCCGGGGGCTTCAATGTAATGGAATATTGCTTGCGTCCTTCCTCGTTACGATTGTTGGCAACCACTACCGAAATTTCCACATTCGGCAGGTGCCAAAGCGCGGAAATATGAGACATGGTGTCGTCAGGAGCGCCATACAGATCGGTCAAGGTCTGCACAAGGCTGTTAAACAGTGCTATCAGTTCATCGTCGTGATCCTCCGGAACGCTTCCGATGGAATAGATAACCCTGTTGAGCGTGAGTGCTTCAGTATCAAAAGCCAACAACATTTGACTGGCCGTAGCATTTCCAAAGGGTACATTTTGTAGGGCAATCACACTGGGGCCCTTGCTGGTGTCCGGCCCGATCCCCTCCTCCTCCACCAAGGCCAACGCCGCTTCTTTGGTCATCCCCCAGTAGTACCCGTTACGCAGGGTGAAGGGGGTTTCCGCCAGAGCGGTCAGGGGCAAGGCAAGAAGCGTAAGGAGCGCCAGAAGAAGTGAGAGGTGGTGTTTCATCTTCATATGTGTATTTCTCCCTGTTATCCTTGGTACCAATTGTAGTATGTGAAAAAAATCCACACCTCATGATGTTGATAGGCACATTATACCATAGTTGGAAGCATCATCGCAAGAAAGAGCCTTGTGGACGGGTGGCAAACCCTATATAATGGCAGGCAGATAATAATCAACGATCCATGTGGGAGGGCTGCCGAAATGAAGGGGAAACGGTTTTTGGCCGCATTGTGCGCGACGGTGCTTTGCTTGTTGTTGCTGCCATATGCCCTGGCGGCGACGCCGGAGAAAATTGACTCCATGCGCACCCAGCAAAAAGAGGAAGGATTCCATTTGCTATGGGATATCCCCTTCAACCTGGAGGCGGAGGATGTGTGTTTGATTCTGGAAACACAAAAGGGGATACGGATGGAGGAACCCACTGGGACGGAATACAATAAATACAACAGGGCTGGCGAGAAGGTTCTTCCCCAGGAAGGACAAGAATTAACGCTGTTTGGCGTGCCGTTTTCCTTTCTATATGAAAGCGTACTCTATAGACCGGAGCTGGGATCTAGGGCCAGGGTAATCAGTTCCACCTTTATTCTTGATTTTCCCAATCATGTTTACCACAGAGATCGCTTTTCCATGGACGATCCGGAGGAAGTCCGCGAAACCGCATACGCTCGATGCGCTAAGATATGGGGGGGGTTCTTTGGGGCGGTTGGCACGCCAGAGGTGGTTGAAGTGCAGTATGAAAGCGATTATCAGGCGTGGGAGGATGGAATATGTGAATATGTGGAGGGCTACGACCTTCTGCCGCTTGAGGAGGTTTTCCGGGATGGCGAGCTGGTGAGGATGGAGGAAATTGCCCAGGGTTTGGAAATCCCATCAGAGAATTATAGTTTGACTTTCTATTCAACCATGTTCAATACAAAATTGCGAACCAGTTTTGAGATTACAGAGTCACGGTACTTTTTTCCCAGTTGCTATCTTACGTATTTTTCCCGCGAGGAAATTGGGCCGGGTAAACCGGGTAGAGAAACGAAGGAAAGAAAAATGGATGGCTATACTGATACCGGGCTATAAAAGAATAGGAAGAAAGCCGGAAAGGCAACCGTTACAAAGCGGTTGCTTTTTTGTTACGGCCAATAGATAGGGGAAACCTCCGTGAAACGGAAGTAAACCGTACAGACAGTATTGGGAAGGAGCAGGTGAGAGCATTGGCTGACATCGGCGAATTGGTGATTCGGGTTCGGGCTGTAACAGAGGGCGTGGAAACCGTCATTAACGATGTGACCAGGGGCATCCAAGGCCTTGTTACGCAGATAGAGGGAATGATGCGCCAAGCTTCCTTTTCCTCAACCGAAAAGGGAATGGAGGATGTAGGGGCCGCCGCTGAAAAGGCGGGGGAGAAGATGGCGCAATTTGGAGAGAAAAGCCAGGAGGGGACAAAGCAAGCAGAGGTTGATTGGAAGGACATCCACAAAGCGGCCACATCCGCCCTGGAGGGAATTGCAAAGGCGGTAGATCACGGGATTACCGTTGCACAGGCCTACCAAACCGCCATGATGGGCTTGCAAAGCGTGGCAACCCAAAACGGCGTTGGTTCCCTGGCGATCAAAGAAGCCGTTGATCAGGTATCCGACGCGTTTCTGGATTCCGCCTCCGCTGCCAACGCCTATAAAAACCTGCTGACCCGTGGATTCTCCCTGGATCAGGCTACCAACACGATCCTGCGTCTTAAGGAAGCCGCCGCCTTTGGCAGACAGGCCAACTTGGGGTTCGCTCAATCCGTTGTAACGGCCACAGAGGGTATCAAAAGCGAAAACAACGCCTTGGTGAGCAATGCGGGTGTGACAAAAAGTGTTGTCAAGATGTGGCAGGACTATGCCAAGGCCCGGGGAGTGGCCCAGGAAGCATTCCCTTTGCCCCTAGCGGCGTAAAATTTATAAGATAAAACGCCATTGTAAAAAGCAAAAACGGGAGCCGCGCTGGCTCCCGCCATGCCTACCCGAGGCCTTACAGGCCGGTATCGGAGTAAGGCTGCTTTTGCTTCTTTTCTTCTCGATAGGATCTGGGCGGATCCGATAACTTGGCATCATATCGCAGTTGATTGTGATAGGCGAAAGAGCCGTCTGTATAGGTAACATAGGTCGCCTTGGAATAAATGTTGCCATAATACAGCGAGACTTTAATAGAACGCCCTTCGCTGGGGTAGGGGTATTCTTCCCGAGCATTCTGAACAAAACTTGACGGAGCCTTTAGCAGTTTTTCAATGTCCTGCTGGGACAACGCTTCTACTTCAGATATGTAAGAGGCTGTGCCGTCTGCCCACTCAGAAAAGTTGCTTTCGTATACGATGGCGCCATAGGAAGGATTACCGTACTTATTCCCAAGTTCACGCCAGATTGTTTCCGTCCACATAAGACCTTTTTCGAAGGCTTCCACTGCTGAAAGCTCCTCAGATGAATAGCGGCTGGAGGAGAGGGAGGGAAAGGTGATAGTGACATATTCGTAAACCGTATTGCCTTTTCTTTCAGGAAGATTCCAGCAGGTATGGGAGTACTCTAGTTCAAAAGGGATGCCAAAGAGTTGCAAATCTTGATCTTCCGCAGACTTTGCGGTCTCAGTCACCATCATACCCGAAGAAGGGTACGCAGGAAAAGGGATGTAATGCATCTTGATCCCCTTGATCCGTTCCGCGTCCCGAACAAACTGGTAGGCGCTTTGGGGAAAGGGGATATCCCATAGCAGGTGGATTTCCTCGGCCAAGGCGATAGCGGGAAGGAGGAGCATTGCCAAAACCACGCAAAGCATTCTTTTCATAGGTGCACCTCATGATGTTGATAGGCACATTATACCATAGCGGCGTAAATCTTGTAAGATAAAACGCCATTGTAAAAAGCAAAAACGGGAGCCGCGCTGGCTCCCGCCGGGGGAATAGAGGGAAAGGCTTAGAAGCCGCTGTTGTTGATGGACTCGTCTGGGCGTTTCTCTTGATAGTGGATTTTCACGGCATATAGCCCCGAGACCGTTTCCCAGCGTTCCAAAGAGATGGTGGTATCGGATAAAAACCAGAACAAGGAAGTGGAGGAGGATTGGACGGGATCAGGCTCGCCGTAAACGGATGTCAGGCCCTTCTCCAGACCGCCAAACAGGGCGTAAGCCTTATTGTATTCGTCCGACTGAAAAGGCCCAAAGCCATAGGTAGCGCCATACAATAAGAGGGAGTAATCCTCTTGCAACTCCACTTGAAGAGAAAAATAACGCGCAACATAATCGCCCACCGGAGCATCTTTATAAGAAATGATTTCCCCCGGATAGGTGCCAAGGGAGGGCTCCCCTGGCGTAGGCGTGACAACCCTAGATTTTAGCCCTTCCTCCTCGGCCAGAGCGAAAGCTTCTTCCTTTGGCATGCCCCAGTAGTACCCGTTTCGCAAGGTGAAGGGGGTCTCCGCTGCCAGCCCTGCCGTAATAAGGCAAAAAGAAAATAAGACCACCAATAAGAAGGAAGCAGCCTTTCTCATAAAGATTCCCCTTTCATTCTGTTGGCGACAGTATAACAAACAAAGAGTATAAAAGCAAGGAAAGGCCATGGCGGCATGAAAAAGCGGAAGCCGTGGAGGACTCCCGCAGGGGAACCCAAACAGAAGCGCCAAAATTCGTTTTTTCATACCGATGCTCCCTTCCTTTTTTCAGAGCATAACACAGGGGGCCATGGGTAAGGTGATGAAAAGGCAGGGTGCGCTATTGCTTACAACCCCGCATCAGACGGCGCATTGCGGTTTTGGTAGACTTCAAAGGGTTCTGGTGCCTCCGCGATTGAGGTAGACGCATATAATATCAAAACTATCTCATGGTAACTTCTTTTGCCTGCGCCAATGCCAAGATTTTTCCAAGCCATCATCACCATATCAATAGCATCATCACTACTTAATATGTTGGCTACTTGCTGGGAATCAAACTCGCCCTCAATAGCATCGCATGTTAAAAGTTTTGCATTATTGGTGAATAGCGCTGCAAAAGTATGGTCACCATATTTTTCTTGCAGAACAAGCCGAATTGAGTCAAAGAGGGAAAGAACCTCGAACATGGTTTTGCTTTCGACATCAAGAAAGAGAGAGATTGCAGAGTAGCTTGCTTTTCCCTCCGAATCTATTTGGAAAGAGGCCACGGCTTCGGTTAATGGATAGCCTAGAAAAGAAATTAATTGTTCTTCATGCGTTACGATATCAAAAAAATCTTCAATTTGATCAGAGTGGGGCACAAAGTTAAATCCGGTTTTTGCATAAGCTTGCTCAATAAACTCGCTTTCCGATATACCAAAAGGAATGTCCCATAGATAGTAAAGCTGGGAGGCTTCCTCCGCCATTCCCTGGGGAACGACCATTGCAGAGAACAAAAGAAATCCACATAGGAGTGCAGAAATTAGTTTCTTCATACCGCTTCTCCCTTCCTTTTTTTGGATTATAACACACAAGGCACAAGCAAGCAATAAAAGTCAAGCGCTTGCCTTTTGGGATGAGCGCTTTTGAATATAAAGACTCTTAGAAAAAGGTAGGTGTAATCATTGGCTGATGTCAGCGAATTGGTCATTCAAATTCGGGCCACCACGGAGGGCTTGGAAGCCACGCTTGAAAACGCGAGCCAGTTAGTACGAAAGTTCGCCCGGGAGGCGGAAGCGGCCATAAGCAAGCCCATCGAAGTGGATATGCAGACCGACAGCCTCAAAGATGTCATCTCCGGCATGATGGGCTTGGGGAAAGAAACAAAGAACGCCTTTAACGCCAGCTCAATCTTGAAGGCTGGCTTGCTGGATCTTGGCAGCAGCATTGTCACAGGCGGTATCAATGCTTTGATAGGTCTTGTGATTCAGGGGATTGCCGCCCTCTTCCAGGCTGCGGCGGAAGCCAAGAAAAAGCAGGAGGAAGCCCGGCAGGAGGCCATCAAGAACAGCGAGGAAATGGCCCGGAAGTATAGCGATACTGCCCAAGACATCCGTGCCTTGGGGGAGGAATATGCCGAGCTTGGCAGTAAAATACGCACAGCCAGCGAGGAGAAAACCTTTCTCGATCTTCAGGCTGATCTGGCGGCGGCGTTGGGCATTACCGAAGGCGCGCTGAAAAGCCAAATCCAAACCCTGGACGACTACTATCAAAAGATTGCGGAAGCGGAAAGAAGAAATGCCGGTGAGGCAGCCGGGGAGTACCGGAAAGCCGCAGAGTCGAGGCAGGAAACTGACGAATATACAAAGCTCGTTAAGGATGCGGCTTATGACACTACTCGTGAAAGAGTTCCTTCTGGAGGATCATGGGCTATAGGTCTTGGTCAGATGGCATTGTATCGAAGTGCCGAAAAAGAGCAAGAAATCAGGCAAAACCTCCAAGAAAAGGCCAAAGAAATCCTTTCAGATGTGGGAAACAGCGTAATTGAGGAAGCCCGGAGCCAAGGCGCTATCATCGAGCAGGACCTTG
Organism: Eubacteriales bacterium; assembly: GCA_029974855.1. Next base: position 12,893 of record JARKQO010000321.1, on the reverse strand, counting down.
CGGCAATTCTCATCCAAAGCATGGCAGATTCTTTTGATATTGACAGCATGCCCACTAATGCAACGGAACAGGAGCTAACCCAATGGCTCAAAGAAAGATATGGCGGCTTTGGGACTACGCTGAAAACCATTCTGAACGAGCCCCAATTCAAAGAATCCCTGGATATCCTCAACAACATCCCCGCGCTGCTGGCGGGCGGCATGAGCACCGGGGAAGTGACAGCCGCCAGGGATGCAGCCCTTGATTCCCTACAGAACAGTCTGCCGAAGGCTTTCCAAGCCCTGGGCGTGGAGGCGGGGGAAGCCGAGAAAGCGACGGCGGGACTTTTGGACCGGATCGCCAACCAAAACGCCTTGCTCCAGGGAGGCGCCTGGACGGGTTACCTCGCGCAACTGGAAGAAGTACTAAGACATAACCGTCTGCTTGCCGAAGGTTTGGAAAAGAGCAACGCCGCCATGAGCCTTGCGGGGGAAGCCAAAGGGTACACGGACGCAGCCGCGAAAATCCGTGAGTATGCCAAGGAATACGCCGATCTTCGCTCCCAAAAGCGGTCCGCTTCCGAGGAAAAGCGCTTCCTTGAGCTGCAAGGCGAGCTGGCCGGGCTGATGGGTATTTCAACGGAAGCCATATACGCCCAGTCCGCCAGCCGTGATGCCTGGGCGAAATCCACCGAAAAGGCGGTCAAGGCGCAGATGGAGTTTGCCCACGTACGCTACGAGAAGGGCAGAACCACCCAGTTCGGCGCGGCGGAAGCTACGGTCAGCGCCAGCTATGGCGCGGATGGGCTTATACCGGAAGTGAAGCAAGAGGCCATCGACCGGTACGTGAAGGGCATTCGGCTGAGCGCGGAAGAGATCAGGGCGGCAACGGAGGCGGCGGGCATAGAGGTTGGGGAATCCTTTTACAACTTCCTGCAATCTTCCGGCGAGAGCGCCATGCGGGCCATGTCCGGTCAATGGACGGAGAACATGAGCGTGGAGCAAGCCCTGGAGCTGCTCAATGGAAAAAAGGAGCAGATTTTGGCCGGTTTTGGACAGGTGATGTCAAACACGGATTTGAGCGTGGGCATGGAAGGCTTCGGCGGCATTGTAGACAAGCTTCTGTTTGGCTCCATAACTCCGGAGGAGGCAACGGAAGGCCTTACCACGCAAATGGACGCCATCATCCAGGCGGCGGCGGCGATGTATGAAAGCATGGGCCAAGGCGCGGAAGAAGCGGAGCAATCCGCCTGGAAGCTGTTTGATACCTTTACCAACGGCGAGCGGGATATGGGCGCGTATGCCAACTCCATCTACGCAACCGGACTTGCCGTTAGCCAGGCAGCCCAGCAGATAGAGGACATGGGTACCCGCGTAACGACCCTGGAGGGCGGCATCGCCAAGGCGAAGGGGCTGAAGGATCACGCGAAAGTCGCGAAAGACGCCATTTCTTCCTATAAAGCGTTGAACGGGGAGATGAAGAAAAACCCGGAGGAGATTGCAAAGGTCAATACGGCGCTCAACAGGCTTGGGAAGTCCTTTGACGGCTCCACTGAAAGCCTGGAGCAGGCGGAACAAGGGCTGGGGGACTTTGAGGCTTCCTTGCTCCAACAGGCCGTGACGCTTCAAAACACCGTCACCAGCCTGGAAGCGGAGTTTGCCGCTTTGGGGGACGCGGCTTATGTGGACGGCGTGTTAACCGCCGACGCAAAGGATTTGTTGGAAAAGATAGCCTTGTCCAAAGGGGAATTGGCGGAGCTGATTGAGGAGTTGAAAGCCGCCGGTATGTTCGGCGGCGGCAATGGCCGTGGCGGCGGCTCCCGCCGCAAATCCAAAGCCGAACTGGCCGAGGAAGCCCGCCGGGCCGCCGAGGAAGCCCGGCAGGAGGCCATCCGCCAGGACTACGCTATGCTGGACCACCAAAAGCACCTGAACCAGCTCACCCTGGAGGACGAGCTGCAAATGCTGTACCAAATCCGCCAGGCCCACGAGCTCAACGCCGAAGAGATCATGGAGTGGGAGCAAAAGGTCTACGACGTGCGCCAGGAGCTCCGCCGCCGGGACGCCGCCAGCATCGACAAGGCCGGGGACGCCCTCATCGAGGCCCTGGGGGCCCGGTACCAGGCCATGCAGGACGCGGAAATCCAGCGCTTGGACGCCAGCCGCAAGGCCTGGGAGGACTGGCGGGACGACAGCGTTCAGGCCATCCGGGACCAGATCGCCGCCTTGGACGAGCTCAGCAAAACCGAGGACCGGGAAAAGCAGGACCAGGAGGAGCTTCGCAAAATCGCCAAGCTCCGCCAGGACATCGAATTTGAGCAGGATTCCTACAACCGCATGAAGCTCCAGCAGCAGCTGGACCAGGCCATCTCGGCCCGGGAGGACCGGCTCCGCCGCCTGGGGGTGGAGGACCAGAAGGCCGCGCTGCTGCAGCAGATCGAGGCCATCCAGGACCAGGCGGAGGCCCAGTTTACCGCCCTGGACAGCCAGCAGGAGGAAATCGAAAAGGCCTATGCCGAGCGGATGAAAACCGCCGCCCTGCGGGCCGAGGCCGAAAAGCTGCTGATGACCGGCAGCCAGCGGGAGATCGTCAGCCTCATCGGCGAGTTCGCCCCGGAATACGACGCTTTGGGCAAAACCTTGGGGGAAAAGCTGCTGGAGGGCTTCCAAAGCAAGGTGGGGGGCGTGGTGGCCTGGTTCCAGGGCCTCAACGACAGCCTGTACGCCATTCAGGAGCAGGCGGCGGCGGAAGCCATCGCGGCGGCCAACCAGTTCCAAAGCGGCTACCAGCAGCGGCAGCAAAACAGCGCCGCCGCCAGCAACCTTCCCCCCACAGTTGTGAACCAAACCGTGAACTTCAACGAGCCCGTGGAAAGCGCGGGAGAGGCGGCCAAAAGGGTCCGGCAGGCCAACGAGGAGCTGGGCGCGCTGCTGTACGGAGGGTAAGATGCAAGAGATCGTCTATCAAAACCTGGCTGGGGAGGAGGTGGCCTTTGGGGCCGCCCCTCCCTTTCTTCTGGAGCGGGTGGAGGGCACCGGCAGCCCCGGGGTGGACCGGAAAACGTTGCGGGGCTCCCTTCAGGAGGGGGAAACCACGGTCAGCGCCCTCCGGCAGCCCCGGGAGCTGGAGCTGCGCGTGAGCCTGTGGGCCACCAGCCGCCGCAGCCTGTACCAGCTCCGCAGCGGCCTGTGCGGGGTGTTGAGCCCGGGCAAGGCCTTTGACCCGGACACGGGCCGCAGGGCGCGCATTACCTACCGCAACGACGCGGGAACCTGGTGGACCTGGGCCGTGCCTTTGGGGCTCCCCCAGTGGGCCAAGCGGGCGGGGAACGCCCACCCGGGGCTGAAGCTGTCCTTTGGCTGCGACAGCCCCTTCTGGTTCTCCCCCCAGGAAAGCGGCGGGGGCTTTGACGTGTCTACCACCGGGTTCCATTTTCCGGTGCGCTTTCCGGTGCGCTTCGCGGCCCGGTCCAACGCCGTAGTGCTGCTGAACCGAGGGCAGGTGCCGGCCCCGGTGCGGATCACCTTGCACGGCAGGGGGGAATACCCCACCTTGGTGAACCGCACCACGGGCAAGCGGCTGCGGCTGGTGTCCCCTCTGCCCCAGGGGGCTGTGCTGGAGATCGACACCGACCCGGACAGCCTGCGGGTGCAAATGGTGCTGAACGGGGTGACCACCAACGCCTTCGGCCTGCTGGACGTGACCACCCCCTTAAGCGATTTCACCTTGGCCGTGGGGGAGAACCGGATCGTCTACGAGGCGGAGGGGGGAGCCGCCGAAACCGCCGTGGCCCTGCGGTGGCACCACCGCTGGGAGGGGGTGTAGCCATGGCTTTGATGGTGATGGACTGGGACTTTCACCTCCGGGGGGAGCTGGCCCAGTGGACCAGCCTCCAGCTTACCCGCAGCTACTGGGGCTTGGGCAGCTTCGAGCTGCGAGTGCCCCAGGGGGCCCCGGGGGCGGAGGCTTTGGCCTTGGGCCGGGTGGTGTTTTTCAGCCAGGCCTTGCACAAGGCCATGGTGGTGGAGAAGCTGACCCGGCAGCGGGGCCAGGTGGCGGCCTCCGGCAAGCCGCTCAAGGGGGTCGCCGCCCGGCGGATCTGCGTGCCCCCCGCCCAGGACGACGGGCACTTCGGCTGGGACCGGTTCACCGGCAGCGCCGAGGCCGCCTACCACCACTATGCGGCCGCCAATCTCTATCACCCATGTGACCCCAAGCGGGCGGTGCAGCGGCTCATCCCCGGGGAGAACTTCGATAGGGGCCCTGTCCTCCCCTGGCAGGCCCGGTTCACGGACCTGGCGGCGCTGCTGGCCTCCATCGGGGAGGCCACGGAGCTGGGCTGGGACATCCTGCCGGATTTCCACGGCCAGGCCTATGTGTTCGGGGCCCGCGCCGGGCGGGATCTCACCGGCGGCCCCGGGGCGGTGATCCTCAGCGAGGGGAACCGGAACGCGGCGGACTTGGCCTTCACCTGGGACGTGAGCGCCTATCGCAGCACCGCCTACGTGGGGGGCGCGGGAGAGGACGAGAACCGCCTCATCTACGCCCAGGGCCAGGAGGCCTCCGGGGTGGAGCGCCGGGAAACCTGGGTGGACGCGGGCAGCGTGGCGGACACGGAGATGCTGCGGGCCGCCGCCCGGCAGAAGCTGGACGGGGCCCAGCAAAAGGAGCTGCTGACCGCCGAAATGCTGGAGGGGGGCCTCACCCGCTACGAGCGGGACTACGACCTGGGGGACAACATTCTGCTGCGGGGGGCGGGCTGGCAAACCGCCACCCGGCTGCTGGAGGTGCGGGAGAGCTACGAGGGGGGCGGGCGCAAGCTCAGCGCCACCTTCGGGGCCACGCCCATTACGGCGGCCGGGGCCATTGCCCAGATCCAAAACGCCACAGTGAGGTAGGAGAGGGAAACAATGAAGGAATTTTACGGTTTCTTTGACCCCTGGGAGGGGGACGACAGGCAGTATTCCGCAGACGAGTTTGTGACGGCCTTTCGGGCCGTGGGGGGCACCGGGGTGGGGGACGGGCTCACCTTGTCCCCGGCGGGGGGCATGGGGGTGCGGGTGGCCCCGGGCCTGGCCATGGTCCACGGGTATGTGTACAGCCTGGCGGACGACGGGGGCCCGCCCATGGACCTGGTTTTGAGCCCCAGCGGCAGCGCCGACCGGATCGACCGGATCATCCTGCGGCTGGACCTGACAGCCGGGGCCCGGAACATCACCATGGGGGTGCTGGAGGGGACCCCCGCCGCCAACCCCGCGCCCCCGGCCCTGACCCGCACCGACTCCGTGAAGGAGATCAGCCTGGGGCGGGCCCTGGTGCGGGCGGCCTCGGCGGCCCTTTTGGAGGGGGATTTGACCGACGAGCGCATCGACGCGGCGGTGTGCGGCATGCTGGTGCCTCCCTCTTTGCAGCTCAGCAGCCTGGACGCCCGCTACACGCGCACAGTGGACGGGGTGGGGGTGGACGGCGCCGGGGACGCGGCCCTGAAAGCCGTGCGCTACGGCACTGTGCAGGCCCTGACCGCCCCCCAGCGGGCCCAGGCCCGGGACAACATCGGGGCGGCGGAGGCCCTGGAGCTCCAGGAGCTCCAGGAGGCGGTGGACAGCGGGCTGGCGGCCAAGCTGGACAAGGCCAACGTAGCCAACAGCCTCACCACCACGGCGGCTGGCTATGCCTTGGACGCGCGCCAGGGCAAGGCCCTGGGCGACAGCCTGGCGGCAATCTCCGGACTCAGGATCGATAAAATATGGGAAAACTCCGCGCCTGACGACGCCGTATCCGCAGCGACCTATTCAATACCCGCCCTCACCACCGCCAACTACAATTTCGTGGGCGTTGTGGTCAGGAGCGTAAGCGGGTATCAAAACGCGCCCATGTTCCTCTTCCCTTTTTTCACCGGCGCCTCGTGGACCACCTTCACCAGCGTGCTGGGCAATGTATACGGGCGCAATGTCGTATTCAACGCGGGTTCCGCAGCATTCACCAACGGAAGGCTTGGGGCCGCCGATAACCCGTCGGCCAATATCCCATACATCATCTATGGCATCAAGGTTGGATAACGCGCTGGGAAAGGAGGTGAACCCATGCACAGCATTCAAAACCCGCCTGCCCGGGTGTTCCTGGGCTACGCGGGGGAGGCCAACGCCCGGACTCTGGAGATCGACGTATCCCCCTGGCTGGCGGAGTACCCCGGGGCGGCGGTGGCCGTCACCTACACCCGGCCCGGGGACCCGGCGGTGTACCCGGCTGCCGGGGTGGAGCTGGAGGGCTCTTTGCTGCGCTGGAGGATCGGGGCGGCGGCGGTGGCCCGGGCCGGGGACGGCACGGCGGTGATCCGGTGTATGCAAGGGGAGGTGGAGGTCCACAGCGCCTTGCTCTACACCAGGGTCAGCGCCTCCCACGGCCCGGCGGGCCCGGCCCCGGACCCCGTTGGGGACTGGATGGCGGAGGCGGGGGCCGCGGAGCAAAACAGGCAGGCCGCCGAGGCGGAGCGGGCGGAGGCGGAGGCGGCCCGTGCCAACAGCTGGGAGGCCCTGGAGCCCCTTTTGGAGGGGTGGGACAGCCTGGCCCTCAGCGTCTGCGGGGTGCGCCCCGTGGAGGGGGACGTGCCCTTAACCGGCGGGGACGTGCCCGTAAGCGGCTCGGACCCCACGGCGGTGGCGGTGATCCTGGAAAGCAAGCTGGATACCTATCAGGCCCTCACAAACTTTGAATTGGAGGAGATGTTACGGTGAGCAAGTATTTGGATAGCAACGGGCTTTTGTATTTCTGGCAGAAGCTGAAAACGGCTTTGGGAACCAAGGTGGACGCGGTGGCCGGCAAGGGGCTTTCCACCAACGACTACACCACGGCGGAGAAAACCAAGCTGGAGGGGATATCCGCCGGGGCCAACGCCTACACCCACCCCAGCTACACGTCCAAAACCAGCGCTTTGTACAAGGTGACGGTAGACGGCCAGGGCCATGTCAGCGCCGCCACGGCGGCGGCCAAGGCGGACATCACCGCCTTGGGCGTCCCCGGCCAGGACACCACCTATAGCGAGGCCACCGGCAGCGTGGCGGGCCTGATGGCAGCCGCCGACAAGACCAAGCTGGACGGGATCGCCGCCGGGGCCAACAACTACACCCACCCTTCCGCCACCGCCAAAGCCAGCGGCCTGTACAAGGTGACGGTGGACGCTTTGGGGCACGTAACCGCCGCCGCCGCCGCAGCCAAGGCGGACATCACGGCCCTGGGCATCCCCGGCCAGGACACCACCTATGCCAACGCCACCGGCAGCGTGGCGGGCCTGATGGCCGCCGCCGACAAGGCTAAGCTGGACGGCTTCGGGGCCGCCTCCACCTACGCTTTGAAAAGCGACGTCACCAGCATGTACAGGCACAAGGGCAGCGTGGCGGCGGTGGGCAGCCTGCCCGATACGGGCAACACCGCCGGGGACGTGTACAACGTCACCGCCAGCGGCATGAACTACGTGTGGACCGGCAGCGAGTGGGACGCCCTGGGCGGGGTTTTCTCTTTGGAGTCCATCACCAACGCGGAGATTGATACGGTGGTGGCCAGCTGATGAGCAAGTATCTGGACAACAACGGGCTGCTGTACTTCTGGCAGAAGCTGAAAACGGCCTTGGGGACCAAGGTGGACGCGGTGGCGGGGAAGGGGCTTTCCACCAACGACTACACCACGGCGGAGAAAACCAAGCTGGCGGGGATCGAGGCCAGCGCCAACGCCTATGCCCATCCCGCCTATACGTCCAGAACCAGCGCTTTGTACAAGGTGACGGTGGACAGCCAGGGCCATGTCAGCGGGGCCACGGCGGCGGCCAAGGCCGACATCACCGCTTTGGGCATCCCCGGCCAGGACACCACCTACAGCGCCGCCACCACCGGCGCAGCCGGGCTGATGGCCGCCGCCGACAAAAGCAAGCTGGACGGGATTTCCGCCGGGGCCAACGCCTACGCCCACCCCGCCGGGGACGGCAACCGCCACGTGCCCGCCACAGGCACAGCCAATAACGGCAAGTTCCTCCGGGCCGGATCCACGGCGGCCAGCGAGGCGTGGGGGGCCCTGGCCGCGTCTGATGTAACGGGAGCTTTGGGGTATACGCCCCCCACACCGGCACAGCTTGCCGCAAAGGCCACCGTGCAGCAATACGCCGCCACGCTGCTTGCGGGCAGTTGGAGCGGCGCCGGACCTTATACCCAGGCAGTGACCGTCAGCGGCATCTTGGCTACGGATACGCCCTTGGTGGACCTGGTGCAAAGCGACACCGTTTCTACCGCCCAGGCACAGCTGGAGGCGTATGGATACATCAGCCGCATCGACACACAGGCAGGCGGGATTTTGGCGACCTGTTACGATGATAAGCCGGGCGTCGATTTGACGCTGGCGCTGAAAGGGGTGAGATAAATGGGTCAAGCGATGATTATGCGCAGGGGCGGAGACGCGTCCTCTTCGCCGCCGATATTTACGTATACCGGCACCTACGCCTATCTCCAAGAGGACGCGAAAAATTGGAAGATCAAATTCCTTACAAGCGGCACGCTCCGCTTCTCCAGGTTGAAAACATGGATAGACCTATTCTTGGCAGGAGGGGGCGGAGGGGGCTCAGGCTCCTACGGCGGAGGCGGAGGCGGAGGCAGAACAATCGCCCAGCCATACATCCACTTAACCGAGGGAGTGGATTACCCAATCGTCATCGGAGCCGGAGGCAGTGTCAGCAGTAACGGAGGCACAACCACGGGATTGGGGTATACGGCCACAGGCGGTAACGCCGGAGGGTCAGAGGTTGGAGGCGCCGGCGGCAGCGGCGGCGGCGGCTACGGCGGTTCGGGCCACGGCGGAAGCGATGGGAACCACGGATCATCCTCTTTGGTCCCCTATGGCGGCGGAAATGGGCAGGGTACTACCACAAAAGAATTCGGGGAGTCAACAGGAGACCTTTATGCCGGCGGCGGCGGCGGCGGGACCTGGTCGGGCAGCCCGGGCAACGCGGGCGCCGGCGGCGGCGGCAGAGGGGCGTCACAAAGCGTCACATCTACCGCGGGAGCGGTTAACACAGGCGGCGGTGGCGGCGGTGGCGGCTATTCCGGATATTCCGCAAGCCCCGGAGGCTCCGGCATAGCGATTCTTCGCAACTTTCGCGGGTAAGGGGGAGCATGCTATGGACTACGCGATCATCAACGATGGCCTTGTGACCAATATCATATCGCTCCATGAGGCAAACGCCCATGAATTTCCCGGGACCGTGGCCCTGGGCGACCGCCCCGCGGGCATCGGGGACCAGTACGCGGACGGCGTTTTCACCCGGGGCGGCATGCCGATCCTGACCCCACTGGAAGAAGCGCGGGAGCTGATCGCCCAGCTGGACGCGGCCATTGTGGATTTGGAGTATCAGGCGGCGCTTAGGGATTTGGGCCTGGAGCCCACGTAAGGAGGTGCAGAGCATGCTGTATCAGGTTTTGGAGCGAATGCTCCGGCGGGGACAAAGGGACGGTTTGCGGGAAAAGCTGGATGTGTTTTTTGCCGCGAACAGGCTGAGGGAAGATGAATACCTATCCTTGCTGGGCTTGCTGGGCGGATGACCGCCGTGTTGGTATCCGAAGGAGTGATGATGGATGAGCAAGCCTATGGGGGCGGCGGTGGCTGGCAACGCCGCCGCCAAGGCGGTAGCCGGGGCCATTTCCTATCAGCAGCAGGACTGCCAGGCCTTTGTGGAGGGCTGTGTCAGGGACTGCGGCGGGGGCATGGCCTACCGGGGCAGCAACGACATGTTCCGCAACGCCTGCACCTGGCTGGGGACCGTGAAGGAGGCCAAGGCGCTGGGGAGATTGGTCCCCGGCGCTTTGCTGTTCATCCACGCCTTTGACGGGGGCGAGCCAAGCGCATATAGGGCCGACGGGAAGGGCAACGCCAGCCATGTGGGGCTGTACTGCGGCCTGGACGGGGCGGAGGCGGCTCACAGCTCCGCTAGCCGGGGGCGGGTGGCAACCTCCACCCTAAAAAACGGATGGACCCACGCGGGTTGGGCCAAAGAAATCGATTACGGAAGCGAGGGAGAGAGGGTGGCAACGGTAACCATGCGGGCCACGGTGGTCTCGACCAACGGGGAGCCGGTGAAGCTGCGCTCCACCCCGGACACCAGCAGGCCCTATCTGGCCAAGGTGCCGGTGGGGACGGCGGTGGAGGTGCTGGAGGCTGGCGGCCAGTGGTGCACCGTGACGGTTTCCGGCCAGCGGGGGTATATGATGCGGCAGTTTTTGGAGCTGGAAGGGGCGGAGGATGGCCCGGGAGCCGGGGTAGGCCTGGAGGACCCCAAGGCTGTAGCCGCCTTGCTGGCCCGGGTGGAGGCCCTGGAGGCATGGCGCGCAAGCCTGGAAGCGGGTGATGCGGGATGAGCGATACGGTGATCGTGGCCTTGGTGTCCTTTGCGGCCACCTTGCTGACGGGCATGGGCGGGTACAGGCTCATCGCCTACCGGGTGGAGCAGCTGGAGAAGGCCGTGGAAAAGCACAACGGCGGCATGGGGAAAATTTGCCTGCTGGAGCACCGGGTGGAGGGCCTGGAGAAGGACGTAAGGAGCCTGGGGGCCTGAGGGCCCCGGGCGGGAAAGGAGAAGGTTTATGGATTGGAAGCGGAAGCTGACCAGCCGGAAGCTGTGGATGGCCGTGGCTGGCTTTGTGGGGATGATCGTGGTGGCCTTGGGGGGCCCGGAGGAAACCGCCACCCGGATCACGGCGCTGATCATGGCCGGGGCCAGCGTCATCGCCTATGTGATCGGGGAGGGGATGGTGGACAGCGCTGGAGCCGGAGCGGAGGCGGCCTATTGGGTGGAGCCCCCGGAGGAAGACGGTCAGGGGTGATGGGATCGTTGGAGGATATGGGAGCAAGTGGAACCCCCCGTCGGCCGGAAGGCTGGCGGGGGGGTTTTGGCGTATCAAGACAGATGAAAAGTGTGCAGGAAAAATGACGAATAATAGAGAATGAATCATCGATAGGAACAAAGAATGCATGCACCGGGAGATGACGGCATGAGTCAGCTGCAGTTTGATGTGGACGTTGCGATTGCGACAGCGGTTTTGAAGGCGGATAGGGATCGTCTTGTATATAAAATCATCACCATACGCAAAAGGCTGGTGGCGCAGTTACAACGCCTTTATCGGAAAGAGCCGGTGAAAGGACGGGGGGATGTGCTGGTTCCGGAAGCGGACAGCTATGTCACAGAAATCAATTTTGCGCATAAATGTTTCTGGAGCGGGGGCTGGGAAATCAGTTACCAGTGGTGCGGGCTGGATCCCGCAACCGGAAAGCCGGAAGGGAGCGGTCTTTTTCCAGGCCAAGAGGCTCAGTTTGCAATGTTTGAGGGCCCGGCGGACCCGGTGGCGCTAACGCCCGGTATGTATTTTGACAGAATCGGAAACGCTTTTGGAAGGTATGGGAGCCCGTGCACGAAAACCGGACCTAGCTTTACGCACCGGGAACGGGGCTTGCCTTACCTTTTGTTGGAGGAGCTGGTGCAGCGGGAGCCCGCCTACCACCGCTACCGGGTGGTTCGGGGTTTCTCCAATTCCGGCGACCTGGAACTGGCGTTCCGGGGTGCGCTGGAGCAGGAGGAAGGAAAAAGGCACCCGGATGTCGAAAAGAAAGAGCGTCTGGTGGCGGCTCTGTCCAAGATCGGGAAAGCAAAGGCGGTATACTTTGGCAAGATCCGCCAGTGCTTTGGGGATAAGGGCGGGGGCGACCAGTATCGGTTCCCATGTTCAATACAGGCTTTATTGGATGCCGGACTGATCCAAGAGGAGTGATCCGCCGTGAGGCTCGATGAATTTTACAGCAAAATAAGCCATTTTCATGGTAAAGATGCCTTTTATCCCGATCCCAACCACCTTGTGATGGAACCCGGCAACTATGGCTGTGCGGAGCGAGACGGGGAATTCATCGTTTTTGAGGTGGACGAGCGGGGAGCGCCGGATATCATCCTCCAGACCCCCGACCGGGGAGAGGCGCTGGACAAACTATTCCAGATCGCGGAGGCGGAAGAACCGCTGGTCATACACAGGGCGTCCTATGCCCGGCAGGTGAGAAAAGCCGCGTTGCAGCGGCTGGAGGAGGCCGCGAAAACCGGGGGAAAGGCCAGGGGGGCCGCTTTCCGCCCGGCTTTCGCGGCGAAGGGCAAAGCCCGCCCAGCGATGGCGGGGAAGCGCGCGCCTTTGCGTGGGACCGCCGCGATTGCCAAATGGACAGCGCCTGCGGCAGAAGTGATTGAACTCAAGGTAGGGAACCGGCTGGTACGTACCAGGGATCCCTCCAAATTAGCCGCGCTTGTGAAAAAGAAGGAGATGGTCCAGGAAAACGGGTCTGTGATGGTGCACTGTAATCCCCGCGGGATTCGCTCTTTGCGCCAAGGGTCGGCAGGGAAAGGGTTGCGCTTCCGTTCGCCAATCGACCCCGCAAGAAGAGGCCGGTAGCGGGGCCAGGACTGGCAGGGCCGCCAACGGGCCGGAGAGATGAACCCCTTTCCAATGCGCCCCCCGCCGGCCGGAAGGCTGGCGGGGGGTTTTCGCGCGGGGTTTTGCGTGCGCTTTTCCTCAGATAAGAAACCCCTCAGTACCTTGCCTTTTCCTTCTTGGTAAACATGTTGATGACCAGCAGCAGCAGGCAGGCCCCGGCCACGGCGATGAGCAGGCTGTAGAAGTTAAACCCGCTGACTGAGCCCAGGCCCAGCATGGAGGCGATGAACCCGCCGATGCCCGCGCCCACCACCCCTACCACGATATTGGCCACCGCGCCCATGTTGGAATTCTTTTTCATGATCATGCTGGCAATCCATCCCGCCAGCGCCCCAAAAATCAACCATGTGAACAAACCCATTTCTGTCTCCCCTTCCACGTTGCGATGGACACAGTATGTCCAATGTT
>JARKQO010000290.1 GCA_029974855.1 Eubacteriales bacterium | reverse complement strand
TCGCCTGGGCCAACCGCGCCCCAGGGGAGATGCGGGTGTGGGTGCATCAGCGGTAATCCCCCAAGGAACGTTCCGTCCCCAGCCCCATACAAGAGACGGTTTTGCCAGAGGAAGAGTGGCTTCTTCCCCTGGCGAAGCCGTCTCTGTCCATTTCTTGCCTCCCCCCACAAGATATGGTATACTAACTTGTTCAAACAGAGGCTTTTCCCCAGGCCCATCAAGGAGAGGACACCATGCCGCAAACCTACGACGCCGGAAATATTCAGGTCCTGGAAGGGCTGGAGGCCGTCCGCATGCGCCCGGGCATGTACATCGGCTCCACAGGCAGCCGGGGCCTTCACCACATGCTCACGGAAATCGTGGACAACGCTATCGACGAGGCCATGGGGGGCTATGCCTCCCAGATTGAAGTGACCTTGCACAAGGACGGCTCCGCCAGCGTCCGGGACAATGGCCGGGGCATGCCCGTGGATTTGCATCCCACCCTGAAAATCCCCGGGGTGGAGGTGATCTTCACCCGGCTCCACGCGGGGGGCAAGTTCAACAACGACAGCTACAGCTACTCCGGCGGCCTCCACGGGGTGGGGGGCTCGGTGGTGAACGCCCTGTCCACCTGGATGACCGTGGACGTATACCGGGATTTCAAGCACTACCGCATGGAGTTTTCCAGCGCCCCGGACCCCCAAACCCGGAAGGTGGCGGCAGGCAGGCCCACGGGCCCTTTGCAGACCTTGGGCAACACCCGCCAGCGGGGCTCCCGGGTGCGCTTTGCCCCGGACCCCGCCATCTTTGAAACCACGGATTTCAACCACGACACCGTGGGCCGCCGCCTGCGGGAGCTGGCCTACCTGAACAAGGGCCTGAAGATCATCTTCACCGACGAGCGCATCAGCGCCCCCGTAACAGAGGAGGAGGAAGGGGACGGGCTCCAGGACGGGATTTCCTCCGCTTCGGACGCGGCCCCCAAGGCCTCGGGCTATACCCAGACCTTCTGCTATGAGGGCGGCATCAGCGACTATGTGAAATACCTGAACCAGGACAAGACCCCCCTGTTCCCGGAGCCCATTTTGCTGGAGGGCAGCCGGGAGGACGTGATCTTCCGGGTGGCCATCCAGTATACGGACAGCTACACCGAGAACCTGTTCTCCTATGTCAACAACATCCCCACCGGGGAGGGGGGCAGCCACGAAACGGGCTTCAAGGCCGCCTACACCAAGGTCATGAACGACTTCGCCCGGCGCTTGGGCATGCTGAAGGAAAAGGAGAATAACCTCAGCGGCGACGACTTCCGGGAGGGCATGACCGCCGTGATGATCGCCATGGTGAAAAACCCCCAGTTTGAGGGCCAAACCAAGGGCCGCCTGGGGAACACCGAGGTGCGCCCCGTGGTGGAGGCCATTTTGGCCCAGCAGCTCACCGCCTATTTTGAGGATCTGAAGCACCAAGACCTGGCCCAGCAGCTCATTGAAAAGGCCGTGCGGGCCGCCCATGTGCGGGAGGCCGCCCGCAAGGCCCGGGACGTGGCCCGCACCCGCAACGCCCTGGAGGCCGCCCCTTTGGTGGGCAAGCTGTCCAGCTGCACCGGCCGCAAGCCGGAGCAAAACGAGCTGTTCATCGTGGAGGGGGACAGCGCCGGGGGCAGCGCCAAGCAGGGCCGGGACCGGCGCTTCCAGGCCATTTTGCCCCTGAGGGGCAAGCCTCTCAACGCGGAAAAGAAGCGGCTGGACCAGGTGCTGGCCAACGAGGAGTTCCGCACCGTCATCACGGCTTTGGGCACCAACATCGACGAAAGCTTCAGCCTGGACGGGCTCAAGTACCACAAGGTCATCATCCTGTCCGACGCGGACCAGGACGGGGCCCACATCCGGGCGATTTTGCTCACCTTCTTTTACCGCTACATGCGGGAGCTGATCACCGCGGGCCATGTGTTCATCGGCATGCCCCCTTTGTACAAGGTGCAGCGGGGCAACAAGGTGCAATACGCCTACGACGACCGGGAGCTGCAAAAGCTCACCAAGGGGGCCAGCAAGGGCTATACCCTCCAGCGCTACAAGGGCCTGGGGGAGATGAACCCGGAGCAGCTTTGGGCCACCACCATGGACCCGGAGCAGCGCAAGCTCCTCCAGGTCACCATCGAGGACGCGGCCCAGGCGGAGCGCCTGGTGACCATCCTCATGGGGGACAAGGTGGAGCCCCGGCGGGAGTACATCAGCCAGCACGCCAACTTCAACCGACAGGACAGCTTCGGAGAGATGATTCACGTGGAAGGGGGCCATGAGGCGTGAGCGGCAAAACGGAAGTTTCCATGAGCACCCCAGGCATCATCCAGACCCCTATGGAGGAGGTCATGCACAACAGCATGATCCCCTACGCGGAGCACGTGATCATGGAGCGGGCCGTGCCCCGGGTGGAGGACGGCCTCAAGCCCGTGCAGCGCCGCATCCTCTACACCATGAGCGAGCTGTCCCTGCACCCGGATACCCCCCACCGCAAATGCGCCCGCATCGTGGGGGATTGCCTGGGTAAGTTCCACCCCCACGGGGACAGCAGCGTTTACGACGCGCTGGTGCGCCTGGCCCAGGATTTCAGCATGCGGGGCATGCTGGTGAACGGCCACGGCAACTTCGGCTCCATCGACGGGGACAGCGCCGCAGCCATGCGCTATACCGAGGCCCGCATGACCCCTTTGGCCATGGAAATGCTCCGGGACATCGAGAAGGACACCGTGCCCTTCCGCCTGAATTTCGACGATACCCTGAAGGAGCCGGACATGCTCCCCGCCCGCTTCCCGAACCTCCTGGTGAACGGGGCCAGCGGCATCGCCGTGGGCCTGGCCACCAACATCCCCCCCCACAACCTGGGGGAGGTAATCCGGGCGGTGACGGCCCAGATCGACAACCCGGACATCACCGTGGAAGAGCTGATGGCGCTGATGCCCGCGCCGGACTTTCCCACCGGCGGCGTGCTGCTGGATACCCCGGAGCTGAAGACCGCCTACTTAACCGGCAAGGGCAAGCTGCTGCTGCGGGCCCGGGTCCATGTGGAGGACGGCTCCGCAGGGCGCAAGCTCATCGTCATCACCGAGGTGCCCTACCAGGTCAGCAAGGCCGTCATGCTGGAAAAGATTCTGAAGCTCAGCGAGGAGAAGAAGGCGGCCCTGGGCGGCATCTACGACATCCGGGACGAAAGCGACCGCACGGGGCTTAGGGCCGTCATCGAGCTGCGCAAGGAAGCGGACGTGGACAAGACCCTGGCCTATCTGTACAAGTACAGCGACATGCAGGTGACCTTCGGCGTGAACATGGTGGCCATTGCCGAGGGCAAGCCCAAGCTGTTGAGCCTGCGCCGGATGATCCGCTACTACATCCGGCATCAGAAGAGCGTGGTCACCGCCCGCACCCAGTACGATCTGGACCACGCCAAGGCCCGGGCCCATGTGCTGGAGGGCCTGATGATCGCCGTGGACAACCTGGACGAGGTCATCGCCTTGATCCGGGGCAGCGAAAATCCCAAGGCCGCCAAGGCCGGGCTGGTGGAGCGCTTCGCCCTTACGGAGATTCAGGCCCAGGCCATTTTGGACCTGCGGCTCCAGCGCCTCACAGGCCTGGAGATTCTGGCCCTGCGCCAGGAATACGCCGAGCTGCTGAAGCTGATTGAGAAGCTGGAGGCCATTTTGGCGGACGAAAACAAGCTGCTGAAGGTCATCAAGGACGAGCTGAAGGAGGTGGCCCGGCGCTACGGGGATGACCGCCGCACCACCTTGGTAAAGGCGGAGCATGTCATCGAGGCGGCGGCCAAGGAGGAAGTGGTGGCGGAAGAAGCCACCGTCACCTTCACCCAGGCCGGATACCTGCGCCGGATGTACCCCAAGCACTACCGCAAGCTCCCCCCCGTCTCCCTGGAGAACGAAAACCTGGAGGATGCCCCCCGCTTCCTCTTTGAAACGGACACGGATAAGACCCTGGCCTTCTTCACCAACCTGGGCAACTGCTATTTGCTGGGGGTGGGGGCCCTGCCGGAGGCCAGCCGCCCCAAGGAGCGGGGCTCCTTGCTGACCGGGGTGCTGGCGGGCTTTGAAACCGGCGAGGAAATCGTGCACATGCTCTGCTTTGGGCCGGAGGAGCTGGAAGCCAAGAGGGACCTGCTCTTCGTGACCCGCCAGGGGATGCTCAAGCGCACCGCCGCCAAGGAGTATGATGTGCGGCGGCAGAAGTTCGCCGCCCTCACCTTGCGCCCTGGGGACAGCCTTTTGGCGATGGTGGAGCTGGACCCCTCCTTGGACATGCTCTGCCTCAGCCAAGGCGGCATGAGCATCCGCTTCCATACGGACGCCTTGCCCGCCATGGGCCGGGTCACCGGCGGGGTGAAGGGCATGAACCTGGAGCCCGGGGACCAGGTGCTGTGGGTGGCCCAGCCCCAGCCCACGGACCAGGTGCTGCTGATGAGCGAGCGGGGCTTTGCCAAGCGGGTGCTGTTTTTGGATTTCGAGCCCCAGGCCCGGGGGGGCAAGGGAGTCAAGTGCTTCTATTTCAACAGGAGCGGCTCCAACGGCTCCCGGCTGGCCGGGGCAGCGCTGCTGGGGCAGCAGCCCACGGCCTTGCTGGTGCTCCAAAGAAAAAGCCCCCCCACCGTGCTGGAGGGGGGCGAGGTGACCTTGCAAGGCAAGCAGGATAAGGGCATGCCCTATATCATGGCCCTGCTGGACGATGTGGTAACGGAACTGAGGCCCTATGCCGCCTCCCAAAGCAAGCCCCAGGAGGCGGATTGGGACGAGGGGCAGGAGTAAGGGGAGCGGGGGGAGGACGGGGGGACGGGCAAGGGGTTCCACCCCTTGCATCCCCGCCAGGGCAGCGCCAGCGAGCGTGAGTCCAGTGGACTCTGCCGCGAAGCGGCAAGTGAGCGAGAGCTGGGGCTTGAGGCAAGCGGCCGAACGGAAGTGAAGGCCGCGACGACCGAAAGGCCGGGAGTCCCTGGACCCATCATTTGACCGGGCTTTACCCGGTCAAAAAGAGCAAGCTT
>JARKQO010000285.1 GCA_029974855.1 Eubacteriales bacterium | reverse complement strand
ACCTAAGTATTCTCATCCCTTCACCGAACCCACCGTCAGCCCCGCGATGAAGAAGCGCTGCAGCAGCGGATACAAAATGATGATGGGCAGCGTGGACACGATGATCACCGCGGATTTCACCGAGATGGCGATGCTGGACCGGTCCGCGGAGCCCGCCCCGTCCCCCACCATGGCGGTGCCCTGGACGATGTTGCGCAAAAACAGCATCACCGGGTATTGCTTGCTGTTCAGGTAAATGAGCCCGTTGAACCAGTCGTTCCAGAAGAATACCGCGTAATACAGCCCGATCGTGGCCAAAGCCGGCCCGGACAGGGGCAGCACGATCTGCCGCAGGATGCCGAAATACCCCAGGCCGTCGATGAGGGCGGCCTCCTCAATTTCATGGGGGATGGACTTGAAAAAGTTGATCAGGATGATCAGGTTAAAGGAATTGATGGCAAAGGGAATGAGCATGGCAAAGCGCGTTCCCGTAAGGCCCATGTAGGAAATCAGCAGATAGGTGGGGATCAGGCCGCCGGTGAAAAACATGGAGAACACCACCATTTTCAGCAGCAGCTTATGCCCCCGCAAAAAGCTTTTGGACAGCGGGTAGGCGAACAGCACCGTCATGGCCAGGGCGATAAAGGTTCCAAAAATGGTGTACAAAAAGGTGTTCCCATAAGCCCGGTAAAAGTTGGGATAGTTAAAGATCTGCTGGTAGGCCTTCAGGTTCAGCCCCACGGGATAGAGGCTTACCTGGTTGTTGATGATGGCCTTGGCGTCGGATAAGGACAGGGCGATCATGTAAATAAAGGGAACTACCCACAGCAGCAGCGCCGCCCCCATCACCAGGTACACCACCAGATCAAAGGGGGTGATCCGGCGCAGCCTTCTTCCTTTCCCCGCTCCGGCGGCCAGGGCTTTGGTGGTCATACGCGTCTCCCCCTTTCTAGTAGATGGACTCGCCGGTGGCCCTGCGGCTCAGATAGTTGGCCAAGGACACCAAGATCAGCCCCACAAAGCCGCTGAACAGCCCGATGGCCGAGGCATAGGAATAATTCTGCTGGTTCCCCAGGCCCGTGCGGTACACCAGCGTATCCAAAATATCGCTGGTGACGGAGTTGGCGGGGGTGTACAGCAGCAGCACCTTTTCAAAGCCCAGGCTCAGCATGCGCCCCACCTGGAGGATCAGCATCACCATGATGGTGGGCAAAATAGAGGGGATGGTCACGTACCGGACCTTTTGGAAGCGGCCCGCCCCATCGATCTCGGCGGCCTCAAACAGATCGGGATTCACCCCGGTAATGGCCGCCAGGTAGATGATGGAGGTCCAGCCGGTGTATTGCCAGCTGTCCGTGAGGATGTAAATGGGCCGGAAATACTGGGGCAGGTTGGTGAAGTAAATGGGGCTGAGCCCAAAGGCGTTCACCAGCAGCCGGTTCACCAGCCCTGTGGAGGGGGACAGCAGCTCCGCCAGGATGGCGATGACCACCACGGTGGAGATGAAGCGGGGCATGTAGGAGATGGTCTGCACGGCCTTTTTGAACTTTTTGGCCCGCACCTCGTTCAGGAGCAGCGCGAACACGATGGGCAGCGGGAAGTTCACCAGGATGTTCCACAGGGACAGGGTGAGGGTGTTGCGAAAGGCGTTCCAGAAGGCCGGGTCCTTCAAAAACCGCTCGAAATAGTAAAACCCGCGCCATTGGGTGCCCCAGACCCCCTTGCCGGGCTGGTAGCGCCGGAAGGCCAGAATGTTGCCGAACATGGGCAAGTATTTGAACAGGACGAAATAGATCACCGGAAGGATCAGCATGAGGTATAGGGCCCAATACTTATGAAGATGACGCCGCCAGGGCTCCTTGTACAGCGCGGCCGGTTTGGGTTGCGGAGAATTTTTGCCCATGCTTTCACCCTTTCCTGGTAGGCTGCCTTTGGGGGGATGCGGAGGCCCATAGGTTGCGCCCGCCATAAAATGCTGGTCTCCTGTGACATTTTATGGCGGGCGCATGGGCTTGGCCCTTTTGGGCGCTTAGTTCATGTTGTCGTTGTACAGCGCGCAGAAGGCCTCGATCTGCAAGCTCTTCATTTCCTCCACATAGGCGTCCCAATCGGCCTCGATGCTCTTGGCGCCGGTGAGGAACGCGTCGTTCCAACGCTCAAAGGCATCCGCCAAGGGGGTCTGCAAGCTGGAGGCTTCCTCAGCCTGGATGTCGTCAAACTTGGGCGTGGGCGGGATGGACTGGATCACGTCGTCCATGGCCGCCACGGCCTGGTTGATGGCCCGGTAGTTCTCGTCGTACTTGGTCATCTCCCGCTCGTTGACCCACACCATCTGGGTTACGTCGGAGCCGCAGCCGTACTGGAGCTGCATGTTCTTGTAGATGCCGTCCGGGGAGTTCAGGATGTCGTCGGCGTATACCACCTTGTCTCCATCCAAAGTATAGGTCACGCCCTCCACGCCGATGCACCACAGCTTGGCGGCTTCCTCAGAGAAGAACATGGCGTCCACCGTGCGCACGATGCGCTCGAAGTCCGGCCGCTCAGCGGTCTTCATGGGGAAGATGACCCCGGAGCCGGTCTTGCTCTTGGGCTGGTGGTGGGCTCCGGCGGGGCCTGCCAAAGCGGGATACATGTTCAGCTTGAAGCCTTCGATCTCGCTGGCGGCGGTGACGCCTCCGATTTGGTCATAGTAGGCGTAGGTAGCCATGGACATGCCGGTGGCCAGCTTCTGGTTCCACTTGTCGCCGTCGATGGGATCGGCCATTTCCGGGTCCAGCAGGCCCTCGGCGTACAGCTTGGCGAAGAAGCTGATGTAGGCCTTGTACTCCTCGCTGATGGCGCCGGGGAAGTAGGTCTTGTTGGCATAGTCCCAGCTGAGCACGGAGCTGCCGGAGGAGGCGTTGCGGTGCAGGCTCACCCCAAAGGCGGGCATGGTCATGCGGAACAGCACCCGGGGGCCAGCCAGAATGGTGAGGGGGTAGGAGGAGGGATTGTCCTCCTTGTACGCCTTCAGGATGGCATACAAATCGTCATAGGTCTTGGGGGCCTCAAGGCCCTTGGCCTGGAGGTAGTCCTCCCGGAGGATCAGGCCGCCATCGTAGAAGGGCTTGTCAAAGAGGGCGGGCAGGCTGTAGCGCTTGCCGTCCCCCAGGTTCAGCATGGCCACGTCGTCCTGAAGGCCAAAGGCCTCCACCCTGGCGTTGAAGTTGGGGGTCCAGTCGGCATAGTCGCTGATGGGCACAATGGCTCCGTTCATAGCCAAGGACGCGTTCTCCCCCTTGATCATCTGGTAGAGGATCACGTCCGGGGCGTTGGTGCCGGTGTTCAGCGCCAAAGACACCTTGGTGAGGTAGTCCGCGATGGGAATCACCTCAAAGGTGATGTCCACGTTGTATCGCTCCTGGATGGTCTTGACGGTGAGCCAGTCCTCCTTGAAGGGCAGCGTGGCGTTGTCGGAATAGTACATGGTGATCTTCAGCGGGTCCCCGGCCAGGAAATCCTCCTGGGCGGCGGCCACGGACGCCATGCCCAGCGCCATGATCAGGGTGAGCAGCCAGGCAAGAATACGGGTGGTTTTCCTCATGTTGTTGCCTCCTTTTTGTGATGCCATGGGTTGATCGGACGGGTTTTCCCAGGGATTTGAAACAAAGTTTCTTTTCCTTGCGCCCTGGAAAGGCTTTGTTCCTACTCCCCCATTTGTCCCAAATTTACCACATCCTGATGCGGTTGTCAAGGCTGTCCCCCCGGGGGAGGCACAGTGTTTTTCTGGAAAAAGACGGACTATGTAAAATAAAGTTTCATTTTGTGAGCCCGGCCCCTCTGGAAATCCATTGCAAAACCGGGGGTTTTCTGCTAGGATGGAAACGCCAACGGAATCAGGCCGTCCCCTCAGGACGGCTTTTGTGGGCCGCCATGCGGCTTCATCCAACATCCATATCATCTTCGGAGGGAATGACCATGAGCTTTCCAAAGGGATTCGTCTGGGGCGCGGCCACCAGCTCCTACCAGATCGAAGGGGCCGCCTACCAGGACGGCAAGGGCCTGAGCATTTGGGATACGGGCTGCCGGAAGCCGGGGGCGGTGCGGGATTTCCACAACGGGGACGTGACCTGCGACCACTATCACCGCTACCCGGAGGATATCGGGCTGCTGAAGGAAATGGGCGTGGACGCGTACCGCTTTTCCTTGTCCTGGCCCCGGATTCTGCCGGAGGGCGCCGGCCCGGCGAACCAAAAGGGCCTGGATTTTTACGACAGGCTCATCGACGGGCTGTGCGAGGCGGGGATCGCCCCCTATGTGACCCTGTACCACTGGGACCTGCCCTACGAGCTGTACAAGCGGGGCGGCTGGCTGAACCGGGACATCACGGGCTGGTTTGCGGAGTATGCCCGGGTGGCCGCGGAGCGCTTCTCGGACCGGGTGGGGCATTGGATGACCCTCAACGAGCCCCAGTGCTTCGTGGGCCTTGGGATGCAAAGAGGCACCCACGCGCCCTTTGTGACCCTTTCCCAGGGGGACGTGCTCACCGCCGCCCACCACGCGCTGCTGGCCCACGGCCAAAGCGTGCAAACCCTCCGCGCCTTTGCCAAGCAGCCCCTTCAAATTGGCTTTGCCCCCGTGGGAGCCACCTATTTCCCCGCCTCCCGCAGCCCCCAGGACATTGAGGCGGCCCGGCGGGAGATGTTCCGCACGGACAAGGATTCCCTGTTCAACGCCGCCTGGTGGTCCGACCCCGTGTTTTTGGGCCAGTACCCCCAGGACGGCCTGGCCTATCATGAGAAGCACATGCCCCCCATTCTTTCTGGGGATATGGAGGCCATCCGCCAGCCCCTGGACTTTTACGGGGTGAACATCTACGAAGGCCAACGGGTACAGGCCGGGCCCGAGGGCAAGGCCGTCCTGACCCCCTGGGAGGCGGGCTTCCCCCGCAACGACTGCGGCTGGCCCGTGGTCCCGGAATGCCTGTACTGGGGACCCCGCTTCCTGTACGAACGGTACCGGTCCCCCATCCTCATCACGGAAAACGGCTTCGCGGGCCAGGACTGGATCAGCCAGGACGGAAAATGCCACGATCCCCAGCGGATCGACTACCTGAGCCGCTATTTGGAGGCCCTGGAGCAGGCCCATCAGGACGGTACCCAGGTGATGGGGTACTTCGTCTGGTCCCTGATGGACAACTTCGAGTGGGCGGAGGGTTATTTCAAGCGCTTTGGCATGATCCACGTGGACTTTTACACCCATAGGCGCACCCCCAAG
>JARKQO010000265.1 GCA_029974855.1 Eubacteriales bacterium | reverse complement strand
TTTTTCCAAGGTTTCTTCCTGGGTTATTTTTTGAGCTCCTGTTCCATGGCCAGGGTCAAGGCCCGCAGCACCTTCAGCCGGGCAAAGCGCTTGTCGTCCGCCTCCACCACGGTCCAGGGGGCGTGCCGGGTATGGGTGCGCTGGAGCATGTCCTCCACGGCCCGCTCATACTGGGGCCATTTGTCCCGGTTGCGCCAGTCCTCCTGGGTGATCTTCCACTGCTTGCCGGGGTCCTCCTGGCGCTCCTGAAAGCGGGCCAGCTGCTCCCGGGGGTCCAGCTGGAGCCAGAACTTCCGGATGATGGTTCCGTGCCGGGCCAGCTCCAGCTCGAACTGGTTGATTTCCTCGTAGGCCCGCTGCCACTGGGCCTGGGTGCAAAAGCCCTCCACCCGCTCCACCAGAACCCGGCCATACCAGGTGCGGTCGAAGATGGCCACATGGCCGTCCTGGGGAAGGTCCCGCCAGAAGCGCCAGAGGTGGTGGTGGCTGGCCTCCTCCGGGCTGGGGGCTGCGGTGGGGATCACCCGGAAGCCCCGGGGGTCCAGGCCCCGGGTGAGGCGCAGAATGGCGCCGCCCTTGCCCGCCGCGTCCCAGCCCTCAAAGCAGACCACAGTGGGGACCTGCCTGCGGTACAGCTCGCCTTGGAGCTTCCGCAGGCGCTTCTGGGCCTGGTCCAGGGCCTCCTTGTAGTCCTCCTCCAAGGGCTGAAGGGTTTGGAAGGAGGCCAAAGGGGCCATGGGCTGGGTGGGTACAGGCTCCACCCGGGGCAAAGCGGGAACGTCCCAGGGGCTTTCCCCGGTTTGGTATGTTTGGATGGCTTGGGTAAAGGCCTCGATGACCACAGAGGCGACCCACGCCTTGGAAGCGCCTTTGTCCTGGCTGGGCAGCACATGCCAGGGGGCTTCCTCCCGGTGGGTTTCGGCCATCATGGCCTCGTAGAGGCGCGTCATCTCGTCATAGCGGTCGTTTTGCTCCCAGGCCTCTTTGGTGACCCGCCAGCGGGTGCTTTTCTTGCTTTCCAGGGCCTTGAGGCGCGCCTTTTGCTCCTTTTTGGACACGTTCAGGAAGAACTTCAGCAGCAGCGTGCCGTTGCACACCAGCTGGCTTTCCAGCTGGAGGATCTGGGCGTAGCGCCGGGGCAGGTCCTTGCGGGCGGCCTTGTCGGTAAGGCAGTGGTTGCTGACCTCCCGGTACCAGCTGCCCACAAACAGGGAGATATTCCCCCGGGCGGGCATGGCCGCCCAATACCGGCGGAAGGGCGGGTAGCGGCGGTCCTCCCGGCCGGGGCGGTCCATGACATGAACCTGGTAGCCCCGGGGGTCCAGCCCTTCCAGCAGTTCCCCCAGCAAGGT
>JARKQO010000204.1 GCA_029974855.1 Eubacteriales bacterium | reverse complement strand
TACACCGCCTCGATGGACACGATGCAGTCGTCGCTGGTGAGCATCACGCTTTCATCCACCTCGTCCCGGTACTTGGCCGCAGTGCCCGCAGACCCGGAGGTGGTGGTGCGAAAGCCGTAGTCCTTGGTGTGGATGGTGGTGACGCTTTCGCTGATCACGTCTTGCACAAAGGGAATCTTCCAGTACAGCCCGGGGCCGTTGCGGCCGGTGACGCGGCCAAAGGTCAGCACCAGCGCTTCCTCGCCCTGGCCCACCCGGTACACGCTGGAGGCGGCCAGGGCCACGGCCACCAGCAAAATCACCAGCAGGACCACCAGGCCCGGTTTCAGCTTCTTGTTCATGAAGGCTCTCCTCTCCTGACAGTATAGGATGGAAAAAGCGTACCATAAACGGTTGCGTTTGTATAGGTTTGGGCGCTGTGTTGTCGCGGGGAAGGGGGTGAAAACCGGCTTTGGGGCGCTGAAAGCCGGGGCTACCCTTCCCTTCCAAATCGTGGTATACTGTTTTTTGGTCCGCCCAGGCGGGCAAAACCCGGCCTGTATGGCCGCACCAGGAGGCGCTGCATGGTTCAGATATCAGGCGTGATTTTCGATTTGGACGGGGTGCTGGTGTCCACGGACAACTGCCACTACTTGGGCTGGAAGCGAATGGCCGACCAGGAAGGCATTCCCTTTGACCGCACCATCAACGAACGGCTGCGGGGCGTCAGCCGTATGGAAAGCCTTGAAATTGTGCTGGAAAAGGCCCAAAGGGCCTACTCCCAGGAGGAAAAGGAAGCCCTGGCAGCCCGCAAGAACGCATATTACGTGGAGCTGATTGGGAACCTACGCCGGGAGGACCTGCTTCCCGGCGCGCTGGAAACCTTGCGGCTTTTGGAGGAAAAGGGCGTGAAGACGGCCATCGGCTCCTCCAGCAAGAACACGCCGCTGATTCTTCGGCAGATCGGGCTGGAAAACGCCTTTGAAGCGGTGGCCGACGGCAACCAGATCACCCGAAGCAAGCCGGACCCGGAGGTGTTTTTGCTGGCCGCGCGGTTGCTAAACCTCCCACCGGCCCAGTGCCTGGTGGTGGAGGACGCGGACGCGGGCATTGAAGCCGCCGGGGCGGCGGGCATGCGCACCTTGGGGGTGGGCTTTGCTTCCGCCAACCCCGCAGCCACCTACCGGGCGGCGAGCCTGGCGGAGGCGGACTGGAACGAGATTCTCGGCTGACGGGCCGGGCAGGTCATGGCCGGAGAGTACCGGGCCGCAAGGCCCCTCCGGCGGAATAGGAGAGAAACGATGCTAAGCAAAACCATTGCCCAGGAGGTTCTGGACGCGGCCCTGTCCACAGGCGGGGATTTTGCGGAAATCTTTTTGGAGGACCGGCGCAACAACCTGCTGATGATGCGCTCCGGCCGGGTGGAAACGGTGTCCTCCGGCAGGCTCCACGGGGCGGGGGTCCGCATTTTTGTAGGGCTGAACGCCATCTACACCTATACCAACGATACCGACCGGGAGGGCCTGCTGCGCTGCGCTTTGCAGGCAGCCTCCGCCGTGCGGGAGCGCAAGGCCGGGAAGGTTTCCGCCCCTATGATGGAACAGCGGATTGCCAATGTCCATCCCATCGGCTTGGCCCCCAGCGCCACCGAGGCCAGCCGGAAGGTGGAGATGCTGCGCCTGGCCAACGCCGCCGCCCGGGCCGCCGGAAGCGAGATCGTCCAGGTCACCTGCAGCTACCGGGACAGCGAACAGGATGTGCTGATCTGCAACTCCGACGGGCTGTATGTAACCGACCGCCGGGTCTACACCCGCATGGGCTGCCAGGCCATTGCCGGCAATGGCACGGAGAACCAGAGCGGCTACGAGGCCCCCGGGGCCATGATGGGCCACGAGCTTTTTGAACTGCGGGTGGACCCGGAAAAGACGGGCCGCAAAGCCGGGGACATGGCCGTGACCATGCTGAAGGCCCCGGTGTGTCCCGCCGGGGTCATGCCTGTGGTGATCGACAACGGCTTTGGGGGCGTGATCTTCCACGAGGCCTGCGGCCACAGCCTGGAAGCCACCAGCGTGGCCTTTGGCCTCAGCGAGTTCTGCGGCAAGCACGGCCAGCAGATCGCCGCTCCCTGCGTCACCGCCGTGGACGACGGCACCTTGCCCAATGAATGGGGCAGCGAGAACGTGGACGACGAGGGCCGCCCCACCACCAAGCTGGTTCTCATTGAAAATGGCATTTTGAAAAACTACATGATCGACACTTTGAACGCCAAGCGCATGAACATGGCTCCCACCGGCAGCGGGCGGCGGGAGAGCTACGCCTACGCCCCCACCTCCCGGATGCGCAACACCTACATCGCCGCCGGCACGGACGACGAGGCGGACATGATCGCCACCATGGGGGACGGCCTATACGCCAAAACCATGGGGGGCGGCTCCGTGAACCCCGCCACCGGGGAGTTCAACTTCGGCGTCAGCGAGGGCTACCTGGTGAAGGGTGGCAAAATCGTCTCCCCGGTGCGGGGCGCGTCTCTCATTGGCAAGGGCGCGGAGATTCTCATGCAGATTGACCGGGTAGGCAAGGACATGCAGATGGCCCAGGGCATGTGCGGCAGCATCAGCGGCAGCGTGCCCACCAACGTGGGCCAGCCCATGATCCGGGTGAAGTCCATCACCGTGGGCGGCCGGGCGTAAGGAGGAAGCGACATGAACGAATTTTTGAAAAAGCTCTTTGAGGAAGCGGACAAGGCCGGGCTCACCGCAGCGGAAGCCTTTGTGCTGGAAGAGGAAAGCTTTGACGCCATGGCCATGGAGGGGGAAATTACCAAGTACAGCTCCAACGCCACCCGGGGCCTGGGCTTTCGGGCCATGGCCGACGGGAAGATGGGCTATGCCTCCACCGAGGCCTTTGATGAGGAGGCGGTGCGCCAGCTGGTGAAGGGCGCTTTGGACAGCGCCCGGCTCTGCGAGGATACCGACGCCCAATTCCTCTACGACGGCAAGGGCGCTGTGCCGGATATCAACCTCTACAACCCCGCTCTCCAGGAGGTCCGGCCCGAGGAAAAGCTGGACTTTGTGCTGGCCCTGGAGAAGGAAGCCAAGGCCTACGATCCCCGCATTCACAAGGTGAGCGACGCCATGATTTTTACCAGCAAGCGGACGGTGCGCATCGTCAACACCCATAGCGTGGACCAAAGCTATACCCAAAACTATTGCGGCGCGTATGTGGGACCCATCGCCCAGGAGGGGGACAGCACCACCTCCGGGGAGGAGATGGCGCTGCGCCGGAGCTTTGGGGAACTGGACCCCAAGGAGTTGGCCGCCTGCGCCTCCCAAATGGCCGTGGACCGGCTCCACGCCAAGCCCATCGCCTCCGGCTCCTACCGGGTGATTCTGGAAAACCAGGTGATGGCAGACCTGATGGGGGTGTTTGCCGAGGCCTTTTCCGCCGAAGCGGCCCAGCAGGGGATGTCCCTGCTGAAGGGCAAGCTGGGGGAGGGAATCGCGGCGGACTGCGTAACCCTTGTGGATGATCCCCTGCTGCCCGGGGGCATGGGCAGCCGGCCCTTTGACGCGGAGGGGGTTCCCTCCGCCCAGCACACGGTGATCCGGGAAGGCGTGTTCCAAACCTTTTTGCACAACCTGAAAACCGCCCACAAGGATGGGGTGGCCACCACAGGCAACGCCAGCAAAGCGGGCTACGCCGCCCCTGTGAGGATTTCCCCCTCCAACTTCTACTTCCAGGCCGGGGCCAGGACCCTGGCGGAGCTGATGGGGGAGGCGGGCAAGGGCGTGCTCATTACCGACGTATCCGGCTTACATGCCGGGGCCCAGGTGACCAGCGGCGATTTCTCGCTGCTGGCTAAGGGCTTCCTCTTTGAGAACGGGCAAAAGGTGCGCCCCCTGGAGCAGATCACCGTGGCGGGGAACTTCTTCGCCATGCTGAAGGCCATCCGGGCCATGGGCAGCGATTTGCGCTTTCCCCGTGGCGGCATGGGCAGCCCCAGCGTAGACGTAGGGGAGCTTTCCATCGCCGGAGAGTGACAAGTTGACAGCCGTTCCTGAATAGGATATGATGATTTCAAAATCGGGCGTTGGAAATTACGCCCGATTTTATTTGGAGGGATCGGATGGAACTGGTGCTGATCGCGGTGAGCCTCGCCATGGACGCCTGTGCGGTTTCCATGTGCAAGGGATTGGGCATGAAAACCCTGCGCTATGCCCAGGGGGCGGTGATCGCGCTGTTTTTCGGGGTTTTTCAGGCCGTGATGCCGCTGATTGGCTGGGCGCTGGGAAAGCAGTTTGAGCGCCACATCACCTTCGTAGACCATTGGATCGCCTTTGGGCTGCTGGGCTATATCGGCTGGAAAATGATCCGGGACGCCCTCCGGCAGCCTGAGGGGGAAAACGCCCTGTGCCCCATGGACCAGCGGATCAACTACCAGGAGCTGCTGATGCTGTCCGTAGCCACCAGCATTGACGCTTTGGCTGTGGGCATTACCTTCGCCTTCCTCCAAACCCCCATTGTGCCCGCCATGGTGCTGATTGGCAGCGTCACCTTCGTGCTCTGCTTTTTTGGGGTGATCCTGGGGTACCGCTGCGGCATTCGCCACCAAAAAAAGGCCCAGGTGGCGGGAGGTACGGTGCTCATCGCCATCGGCCTGAAGATTTTGCTGGAGCATTTGGGGATTGTAACTTTATAAGATAGGGGAAGCGAACAGCCAGGCCCGGTTGGGCTCAGCGCCCCTCTGTTTCGCGGGCTTCCCCTTGGAAAGCTTGCAACAGCTCTTTTTCCCTGGCCTTGATCTCCTCCGGGCCCAGCACCGTGTTGGTACCCTGGCAGGCGTTGCAGCGGTAGCCGCAATCCGGGCAAACACAGTCCTTCCGCTCTCCTTCGGACTGGATCATATACGCGTCGCAACAGGGACATCCGCAGCGCATGGGGGGCTCCTCCTTTTATCATGGGGTTGCCCCGATTCTACCACAATTGCCAAGGATTCGCCAATATGCTATACTTTGGGAAGCTTTTTCGCAGGGGAGGCCGTGGCAATGAGTAAAAAACGAAAACCGGTCCGGTTGGCCGCCTTGCTGGCGGTGATGCTGTTGGCGCTGTCCGGCTGCCAGGGGGCTTCCCAGCTGGACAAGCTGACGGCTCTGGCCGATTGGATCACCGGGCAAGGATACGCCTGTGCCTATGATCCCCAAATCCGGGCTGCGGCGGATGTTGCGGTGCCCATTGGGGACCCTTCCCTGTGGATTCCCTTCCGGGTGGAGGGGGAGGAGCTGCTGGTGTATTTTGATACCAGCAACCGGGCCAAGCAGCTGGCCCGGCAGTTCTGCGCCGGGGAGGACTATGGGACCTGCGCGGCCTTTGGGCTGCGCTTCATCGTGAACTACCGGGGCTTGGAGCCCCGAATATTGGCGCTGCTGAGCGCCATGGAAGCGGAATAGCCCAAAGTTATTCCGAGAGGGGGAACGCCGCCATGCCAGCCGTCACCTTGGGAAGAACCAACCTCACCGCCGAGAAAAACGGCTTCGGGGCCTTGCCCATCCAGCGGATTTCCCGGGAGGAGGCCGCCGGGCTTTTGCAACGGGCCTATGACCAGGGCATCACCTTTTTTGATACCGCCCGAAGCTATACGGACAGCGAGGAGAAGATCGGCCACGCCCTCTCCGGCGTGCGCCGGCACATCCTCATCGCCACCAAAACCCACGCCCAAACCGCGCCGGAGTTCTGGAAGCATCTGGAAACCAGCCTGCGCTTGCTTCGCACCGATTACCTGGACCTTTACCAGTTCCACAACCCCTCCTTCTGCCCAAAGCCCGGGGAGGCGGACGGGCTGTATGAGGCCATGGTTCAGGCCCGGGCCCAGGGCAAGGTCCGCTTCATCGGCATCAGCAACCACCGCCCCCATGTGGCCCGGGAGGCCATTGCCAGCGGATTGTACGATACCCTTCAATACCCCTTCAACTACCTGGCGGCCCCCCAGGAGGAGGAGCTGGTGCGCTCCTGCGAGAAGGCGGGCATGGGCTTCATCGCCATGAAGGCCCTCTCCGGGGGGCTCATCACCCGGCCCGATGCGGCCTATGCCTTTTTGGCTGATTATCCCCATGCGCTGCCCATCTGGGGCGTGCAACGGCAGCGGGAGCTGGAAGAGTTCCTGGGCTTTATCAGCGACCCTCCCCGGATGACCCCGGAGCTGGAAGCGGTGATCCAAAAGGACCGGCGGGAGCTGGCGGGCAACTTCTGCCGGGGCTGCGGCTACTGCCTGCCCTGCCCGGCGGGCATTGAGATTTCCATGTGCGCCCGGATGTCCCTGCTGATCCGCCGGGCCCCCTCGGCCCATTACCTCTCCCCCGAATGGCGGGAGAAGATGGACAGGATTGACCAGTGTACCCAGTGCGGCAGCTGCAAAAGCAGGTGCCCCTACGCCCTGGACAGCCCCCGCCTGCTTCGGGAGAATCTGAAGGATTACCGGGAGCTGCTGGCGGGAAAACCCATGGAGCAGAGCTGAAGCCCGCGATGAGCTGAGAAGTCCGGTGAAAATGCCAGCAAAATATCAAGGCAAGAACAGCAAAAAGACTTGCGCTTTCCTTGCTTCTCCTGTAAAATAGAGAAGCCGTGTGTATGATGACGGCTAAGTCCTGTGCGATTTCAAGACGTGAACCCTGTCAGGTCCGGAAGGAAGCAGCAGTAAGCGTATATTGAAATGTGCTGCGGGGTCGCTTGGCCTGAATACACCGGTTTTTGAAAATTTGCGGAGATGTAGGGGGAAAAGAGCTTGAATTATCAGCATGTGATGACCAACGATCCGGAACTGTTTCAGGCCATGCAAAACGAGGTCCAGCGCCAGCGGGAGCATATTGAGCTCATCGCCTCGGAGAACTTCGTCTCGCCGGCGGTGCTGGAGGCCATGGGTTCCCCCCTTACCAACAAATACGCCGAGGGCTATCCGGGTAAGCGCTATTACGGCGGCTGCGAGTTCGTGGACGTGGCGGAGGAGCTGGCCCGGGAGCGGGCCAAGCGGGTTTTTGGCGCGGAGCATGCTAACGTTCAGCCCCACAGCGGTGCCCAAGCCAACATGGCCGTGTATTTTGCCATGCTTCAGCCCGGGGATACGGTGCTGGGCATGGACCTTTCCCACGGCGGGCACCTGACCCACGGCAGCCCCGTGAACATCAGCGGCAAGTACTTCCACTTTGTGTCCTACGGGGTGGACGAAAGCACCGGTTATGTGGACTATGACCGGGTCCGGGAGATCGCCAGGGAGCATAAGCCCAAGATGATCGTGGCGGGAGCCTCGGCCTACCCCAGGGCCATCGCCTTTGGGAAGCTCCGGGAGATCGCCGACGAGGTGGGGGCCTACCTGATGGTGGACATGGCCCACATCGCGGGGCTGGTGGCCGCCGGGCTCCATGAAAGCCCGGTGCCTGTGGCCCACTTTGTCACCACCACCACCCACAAGACCCTCCGGGGCCCCCGGGGCGGCCTTATCCTCTGTCAGGAGGAATACGCCAAGGCCATCGACAAGGCCATTTTCCCAGGCACCCAGGGCGGGCCGTTGATGCACGTGATCGCCGCCAAGGCTGTCTGCTTTTTGGAGGCCTTGCAACCCTCCTTCCAGGAATACCAGGGGATGATCATCCAAAACGCCAAGGCCCTGGCCGGCGCCTTCTTGCAAAACGGCCTC
>JARKQO010000284.1 GCA_029974855.1 Eubacteriales bacterium | reverse complement strand
CGCCCAGGCGGACGCCTCCAACCTGGCCACCATCTCCGACCGCTTTGTGGCCAACAACGTGGATTTGGTGCTGGCCATCGCCACCCCGGCGGCCCAATCCATAGCGGGCAAGACCACTACCATCCCGATTCTGGGCACCGCCATCACGGACTACGAGGCGGCCCGGCTGGTAGACAGCAATGAAGCCCCGGGCACCAACGTGTCCGGCACCACGGACATGAACCCTGTGGCGGACCAGATCAAGCTGCTCAAGGAGCTGTTCCCCGAAACCAAGACCGTAGGCGTACTGTACACCTCCAGCGAGGATAACTCCATCGTCCAGGCCCAGATGGCCAAGGAGGCCATCGAGGCCCAGGGCATGGTCTACACCGAGGCCACCGTGGCCTCCTCCAACGATGTGCAGCAGGCCACCCAATCCATCGTGGGCAGCTGCGATGTCCTGTACATCCCCACGGATAACGTGTTCGCCTCCTCCATGGCGGTGGTGTACGAGGTGGCCACCGGGGCCAAGAAGCCCATCATCTGCGGGGAGGCCGGCATGGCCATGAGCGGAGGCCTGGCTACCCTGGGCATCAATTACTATGACCTGGGATACCAAACCGGCCTCATGGCGCTGCGGGTGCTGGCCGGCGAGAACGTTTCCGCCATGCCCATTGAAACCGCCTCCAAGATGGACTATACCTTCAATTCCACCTATGCCGAGGCCATTGGCTTCACCATTCCCGAGGCCTACCTGGCCTACGCGCAGCCGATGGAGTAAGGCAAGCATCAAGGGCGCGCGGGCCGCGTAAGCGGCCCGCGCCTTTTAAGGGAGAACGTTGTTCATGTCTCAAATTCTGTTGGGCGCGGTGGCGCTGGGGCTTCTGTGGGCCGTGATGACCATTGGGGTGTATATCACCTACCGTATTCTGGATATTGCGGATTTGACGGTGGAGGGCAGCATCACCTTGGGCGCGGCGGTGTCGGCCTCGATGATCTATGGCGGGGCGCACCCCTACGCGGCCACGGGCTGCGCGCTGCTGGCGGGCCTGGCGGCGGGCCTGGTGACGGGGCTGTTGCATACCAAGCTGCGCATCCCCGCGCTGCTGTCGGGGATTCTCACCATGATCGCGCTGTATTCGGTGAACCTGCGGGTCATGGGGAAGGCCAACGTGTCGCTGCTGCGCATGGGCACGGTGTATACCCCCCTGGAGGCCCTGGGGCTGGAGAAAAACGTGGCCGTGGCTTTGCTGGGCTTTGCTTTGGTCATGGCCATCATCGCCGTCCTGTATTGGTTCTTTGGAACCGAGTTGGGGAACGTGATCCGGGCCACGGGCAACAACCCCAACATGGTGCGGGCCCAGGGCGTGAACACCGACAACATGAAGATTCTGGGGCTGATGATCAGCAACGGCTTGGTATCCCTCAGCGGTGCTATGATCGCCCAGAGCCAGAACTTCGCGGATGTGCAGATGGGCACCGGCTCCATCGTCATCGGCCTGGCCTCGCTGATCATCGGCGAGGTGCTCTTTGGCAGGCGCAACTTCTTTAGCAGGCTCTTTTCCCTCATCCTGGGGGCGGTGACCTACCGGGTCATCATCGCCATGGTGCTGAAGCTGGGCATGCCCACCAACGATCTGAAGCTGTTCACCGCCATCACCGTGGCGCTGGCGCTATCTTTGCCGATGTTCCAGGACTACCTGAACACCATCCGGCGGTCCATGAGGGGGCGGGAGAATTGCTAAGGCTGACGGGGATTCGCAAGAGCTTCAATACCGGCACGGTGAACGAAAAGCTGGCCCTGGACGGGGTGGATTTGACCCTCCGGCCCGGGGATTTTGTCAGCGTCATCGGCGGCAACGGCGCGGGCAAGTCCACGTTGCTGAACGCCGTGGCCGGGGTGTACCCGGTGGACGAGGGCATGATCGAGATCGACGGCGTCAACGTGACCCGCCTGTCGGAGTTCAGGCGAGCCAAATACCTGGGCCGTGTGTTTCAGGACCCCATCATGGGCACCGCCGGGGACATGAACATCGAGGAAAACCTGGCCATGGCCATGCGCCGGGGGAAGAGGCGCACCCTCAGATGGGGCGTTACCGCCGCCGAGCGCAAGCGGTATGCCGAATACCTTAAGCACCTGGACCTGGGCCTGGAAAAGCGCATGACCTCCAAGGTGGGCTTGCTTTCCGGAGGACAGCGCCAGGCCCTGACGCTGCTAATGGCCACCCTCACGGCCCCCAAGCTGCTGCTGCTGGACGAGCACACCGCCGCCCTGGACCCCAAAACCGCCGCCAAGGTGCTGGTCCTCAGCGACCAGTTCATCCAGGAGGAAAAGCTCACGGCCCTCATGGTGACCCATAACATGCGGGACGCCATCGCCCATGGCAACCGCCTGCTGATGATGCACGAGGGCAAGATCATCGTGGATGTGGCGGGGGAGGAGAAAAAGAGCCTCACGGTGGAGGGGCTGCTGGCCCTCTTTGGCAAGGCCAGCGGCCAGCAGCTGGCCAGCGACCGGCTGCTGCTGTCCTGAGGGCCCGCCCCTTACTCTTTCCCGCGGCTTGACGGTCCCTTCTGATGGTGTATAATGCATACGTCACTAAAAACAGGAGGGACACCATGGCAGAGAACAAGCAACGGCAGAGCATCGAGGAAATGGTGGAAAGCTCGGGGAAAGAGAAAGTGCAGCGGGACCGCAAGGATTGGGTCGGTTTTGTGGAAAGCGACGCGGCCAATTTTATGCAGCTCAACGACCTTGGGAAGATGACTTTGGACGATGGAGCCGGGAACAAGGCCAAGCTGACCCGCCGCAAGGACGGCAGCATTTTTGTGGAATCCACCTCCTCCAACGTGCTGTAAGCAAGCCGTCTCAGGATCAGGAATTTCCCGCACTGGCGGAGCATACCGCTATTTGAAAAAGCGCCGCCCCGAAGGCCTTTGGGGCGGCTTCTTGCGGATTGCGCTTCGTCTCTTATGTGGCCTCCCCCAGCAGGCAGCAGGTCATGGACAGGGAGCCCAGCACATAGCCGTTGTTAAAAAAAGAAACCGAATCGTTTTCCTGGCTGGCCCCCAGCACATACAGCAGCGGCCCAAAATGGTCCATGATGGGTACTGCCAGGGACGCGGACGCCCCTGCCCTTTCAAAATGAACCACGTCCTGGTGGCGGCCCTCCAAAATCCGCTGCCGGATGTAGCCGTCAAAATCCTCTGCCCAGCCATAGCCTCCCTCCAGGTTCCAATCCACCAGGCCCAGGTTGTGGACGATGTTGCCGCTGCCCATCACCAGCACCCCCTGATCCCGCAGGGGGCGAAGCTCTCTGCCGATTTGGTACAGGGCTTCCGGGGCAGCGGCCCGGTCCACGCTCAGCTGGAACACAGGGATATCCGCCTGGGGATAGACCCGGTGCAGCACAGACCATGTGCCGTGGTCCAGGCCCCAGGTATTGTCGATTTCCACAGGCCGCTGGATGAGGTTCTTGGCCTCATGAGCCAAGCGGGGAGAACCGGGGGCGTTGTACACGATTTGGTACAAAGCCTCCGGAAAGCCGTACATGTCGTAGATGGTCCTGGGTGTGGCAGTATCGGCTATTTTGCTGCCCCGGGTAAACCAGTGGGCGGATACAGACAGGATGGCCTCCGGACGGGGAAGCATGCCGCCCAGAGCCTCCCATTGCGCGGTGTATGGGTTGTTTTCGATGGCGTTCATGGGCGAGCCATGACCTATAAATAAGACAGGCATCCGCGCCATAGCAGTCCCCCCGTTTCTTACGTGCTAAGAATCCCTATGGATCATGATAGCAGAACCGGAGGAAAAGCTCAATAACCGGCGGGGATTAATGAAGAGAGGGCAATCCTTTTTCGCCGAACCAAATGGACCTTTGCCGCGTCATAGGGGTGTAGCTGCACAAGGAGGCCGAACCAATGACAAAGGACGACTTTGAGGACCGGGCCATGGCGCTGGCGGACACGATGTACCGGGTCAGCTCCATGCTGCTTCGCAGGCCCCAGGACCGGCAGGACGCCATGCAAAGCTGCCTGCTGCGGGCCTGGCAAAACCGCCATCAGCTGAGGAAAAGAGAACGCTTCAAGCCCTGGCTGATGCGGATCTTGGTGAATGAATGCCATACGCTGCTGCGAAAAAGCCGCAACATGGTGCTGACGGACATTCCTCAGCAGCAGGAGGCCGGGGCTCCCGACCTGGCATTGAAGCACTGCGTGGAGGCATTGCCCTTGCCCCTGCGGGAGGTGGTGGCGCTGCACTATATGGAGGGCTGGCCTGTGGCGGAGGTAGCCAAGGTCCTGGGGGTTCCCTTGGGCACGGTGAAATCCCGCCTCAGCCGCGCCCGGGAGCAGCTGAGGGCCCAATGGAAAGAGGAGGTGTAGGGCCATGAAGGAGAGGACGGAGCTGCAAAGCAGATTGCAAAAAGCCTATGGGAACGCGCCCCAGGAGTACCGCCTGGGGATGCGCAAGGCCTGCGGGCAGTTGGAAGAAGGCCCCCGGGTGAGGAAGGTGTCCGGTCTGGCGGTGGCCTTTGCGCTGCTGCTGGCCCTGGCGGGAGCCGCCTTAGCGGCCCACAGCCTGGGAACCTTTGATTTTCTTTTTCCCGGCACAGAAGCGCCCCAGGAGGTTCAAAACCGTCTCCAAAGCGGCTTTGCCCAACAGGGCGGGGAGTTGGAATCGGTTCGCGTCACGGTGCGGGACGCGGTGACGGACGGGAGCTCCGTGTTTCTGGCTGTGGAGTTTCAGGCCAAGGGTTCCCGGGATGTGCTGCTGAGCGAGTTTGACCCCCGGGCGGAAAGACCGCCCCAGGAGGGGCGGCATTTGGTGCTGTGGCAGAATGAGGCCATGGGGGAAAACCTGTACTTGGCCGGGCGGGACTGGAAAAGCCTGGATGAGCAAACGGTGCTGATGCACTATGTGATTGACGTGGGGAGCAGGCCGGGTTCCGGTGGCCCACTGCGTCTTGTGTTCGCCCCCGGCGTGCGCCTTCTGGACGGGCAAGGGCAGCAGAGGGACTTGGAGCAGGCCCAGGTGGAGGTGTCCATCCGGGCGGAGGACATGGCCCACACCCGGAGGCGGGCGCAAACGCCGGTGCAGGTCCAGGGGCTGGGGATCATCTTGACCCAGGCGGAAGTGACCTTGACCCCGCTGGCCACCTATGTAAGGGCCACCTACCGGGTGGATCAAGAGAACCTGGAGGATTGGATGGAACAATATGGCAGCCTCTGGTTCAGGCTGCGGGATGGGGAAGGCCGCTCCTATGGCCTCCTCACCGGCGGGCGGAAATACAGCGACGACGCCTCCTGGCACTATCAGGAAACAGTGGAACAGGTGTATGAGCGCCTGAAGGGTTGGCCCCAGGCGCTGGAGCTGGTACCGTACCGGAGCGACACTGGGGAGGAGTTTGCACCCATTTCCCTGGCGCTGGAATAACACGGAGTTCGCCGGATATTGCCAACGGCTCTCCATCCCTTCGGGCCAAGCCCATCGGGATGGAGAGCCGTTGGATTTCGCCTCAGGGGCAGCCCCCGCCGCCGCGACGGCTCAGGGTTGCTGAAGCAGATAATAGCTGTAGAGAAGAAGCTTCTTAATATCCGCCCGGTTGGCCCGCACAACCCCGGGCTCCAGCACCGTCAAAAGCCCCCGGCGGTCCGTCCGGGAATAGTCCCCTTTGAGAAAGCTGTCCAGAAAATAGAGGTACTCCTCATCCGCGTGGGCCAGCACCAGGTAATGATCCCCCCCTGTAAAGGGGCTGTCCCTTCCGGTGGTGGTCACCACGGCGATGCCGCCCGCCGCCAGGGTGTCCAGGGCGTCGTTCAGGGAGCGGGCGGCGCTGAATTTTAGCTGGCAGATGTCCGCGATCATCTGGATAAAGTGCGGCCCGGTGCCATAGCCCCTGCCCCGGGATTTATGGTTCCACAGATTGTTGCCCGAGGCAAAGCTGGCCACCGCCACGGGCAGGTACCGCCGCATCTCTTGCGCCGTCTCGATCTTGTACCGCAAGTGCCTGCCGCTGCAATAGAACTGATTCACGGAGCAGGGGCAGAAGGTAAAGCCGTTCTCCTTGCGGGTAAAGGCGGTGAGCATCTCCAACTGCTGGTCTGTGGCGACGTTGGCCAGGGCCATGGCCACCGCCGTGGGGGCGCAGCCGCCCTGTCCAAAATGGCGGGATTTATTGCTGTTGATGGCCTCATAGCGCATCCGGGTCCAAATGGGGTCGTTTTGGGCATAATACCGCATCACCCCGCGCCCTGGAATATACACCTTTTTGCTGACGCCTTCCAAAGCGTCCATTTTCATTTTGGTCACGTCCAGGGGCTTGTCCGAGGCATAGGAAAGGGGCCGGAGCTTGCCAAAGACGATGGGGCGGTCCCCCTTGGCGTCGGGCGCGCCCGCGCACAGGGCCAGCAGCCTGTCCCCCCATTGCACGGAGATCTGAGTCTGGATGGCGGAGGCCTTGCGGATTTCCCCTACATAGGCCTCAAAGTCCCCCCGGCTTCCCCAGGGCCGCAAGGCCCAACGCTCCCCTTGCTCCGCCCCGTCCACAACGCTGGCAAAGATATCCACCTGGTAGTCTCCGGAGGGGGTCAGCAGGAAAAAGGAAGGATAATCCTCCGCATAGGCCTGCTCCAGGTATCGGGGCAGAGAGGCGAAGATCGCGCCCTCCTCCTGGCAATTTCCATAAAGCCAGGTGATCCTGTCCCCAAAGGCTCCGTCATTGGCGCTGTCCAGATACAGGGCCCCTACCAGGTCGTATTTTTGGGTAAAGAGATGGGTTTGGTAGAAGTCATTGTCCGGGCCCTGGACCACAGGGTCGTTGATGGGACCGCCCTTTTGCAAAAGCCAGCCGCGTATCTCCGGGTTTACCTTGTGCAGTCTCTCAAAGTCAACGGTATAGTGCACATCGGACAGCGCCCACCCATCCTCCCGGGGCGCGGGGGCCGAGGCATAGGCCACCCAGGCCCTTTGGCCACCCGGCCCGGCCCGCAAAAAGGCGGCGGCAAGGGGGTGGACCAGAGCCAGGCAGAGGACCAGGGCCGCAGCCATCCAACGGGAAAACCCGGATGCCGGGTTGGAAAGGTGCTTTTCTGGATTCATGCGGTTCGCTCCAGGCTTCTGTAGAGTAGCAGGCGCCGCCGTTGCCGGTGGCCGGGCCTGCGCTTAGGGAAAACTACCCGTTCATCATACACAAAACGGACCGGGTTTTCAAGGGGGCGCCCGAAGGCAAGGCCGCGCCTTCCCCGCCGGGAGCCGCCCCCGCCTTCTGCCGGAACCCCTGCCCCAGGGGCGGGGGGTGACCCGGGCTACAGCGCGGTCACGCTGAGGGCGGCATTGTACACCAAAATATTATGAGGGGAAATCAAGGTCAAGCGCAAGGCGCAGTCCCCGCCCATCCCCTGGGTGGACACCGGCACGCTCCCCAGGCTGGCCGTCAGCGCCGTGTTGATGGGAAGGGTGAAGGGCATGTGGTAATGGAACACCTCCTGATCCAGCGATCCGCATATCGTTTGCAAGGCGATATTGACGCCGCTTAAGCAGTTGTGGGTAGCCACCAGGGTAGCGGAAAAGGAGACCAGATAACAACCTCCTGGTGGCAGTAGGATATGGACGCAATCGGGGGACAGGCGGATGCCGCAGCAGGGCTTTTCGCACAGGGCGCACAGGGGCAGGGCGCAGCCGGATTGCCATATTTCCTGTGGGTTTTGCCCCTGGAAGGCCGCGGCGCACAGGAGGCCGGGCGGGCCTGCCGGGCCGGTGGCCCCGGTTGCGCCCTGGGGTCCCATAGCCCCGGCGGGGCCCATGGCTCCGGGGGGTCCTGTGGCCCCCGTAGCTCCCGGGGGGCCGGGCGGGCCGCCGCTGGGGCCCGTAGGCCCGATAGGTCCCTCCGGTCCCTGGGGCCCCGTGGCTCCGGTAGGTCCCGGCGCTCCCGTGGCTCCGGTGGCTCCCGTAGGGCCCGTGGGGCCCGGGGGAATCTTGCCGATACCGTCCAGCACCCGCTCCATCTTGTTTTTCAGAAACACTTGGTTTTGCATCACGTTGTTCAGCAGGCTGCCTACGCTGTCGTTGATCCGGATGATGTCCTCCAGGCACAAATCCAGCTGGGGAGCCCCTGGCAGCGTGCCTAAAACATATTGCAGCTTTTCGCCCTCGGCGTTGATGATATGGCTGAGCCCCAGCTCCTCCATGGCGATGGACGTCAGAATCATGTTCAGCGCCTGATCGCGGGTGATTTCGGGGCTTATGGATGGGAATGTAGGGAGTGACATGGTCTTTCCTCCTTTAGCAACGATTACCGATCCCTGGAAAATCCCCCCCCTTGGGCCGGGCAGAACCGTCTCCTTTCACCATATGCCCGGCGCTGTGCGCCGTGATGGAATCGGTTTTTTGGCATGTACCCTCCGGAGGGTTGTCTCTTCCCCCTTGGAACCCACAGGGCCCCATGGCATAGTCTGACAATGTGCCATGAAAGGAAAGGTGGTTGCGGTGATGCCCCAAATCAGCCTGTGTATGATTGTGAGAGACGAGGAGCCCAATATCGCCCGCTGCCTCCAAAGCGCGGGGCAATTGGCGGATGAGCTGATCCTGGTGGATACAGGCTCCGGGGACGCCACCCCAAGGATTGGCACGGAAATGGGGGCCCAGGTATTCCCCTTCCCCTGGGGCGAGGACTTTGCCGCGGCCCGCAATTTCAGCCTGGAAAAGGCTCATGGC
The DNA here is from genome assembly GCA_029974855.1 of Eubacteriales bacterium. The sequence goes on along the minus strand of JARKQO010000284.1, from coordinate 2,663 downwards.
GCGTGGATCCTCTGGCTGGACGCCGATGAGGAGCTGATCGTTACGGATCGGGCCTCGCTGCTCTCCCAGCTGCAAGGGACCGGGGCCCAGGGGCTCAGCGTCCCCATGCGCCATTTCTATGGGGCCCAGCCCCCCTGTGAGCAGCAGGTGCATTTCTCCAGCGCCATCCGGCTCTTTCGTAGCGACGCCGGCCTGACCTTCCAGGGCCGGGTTCATGAAAGGCTCCGGCCCACCGACGACAGGGACATCCGGGTGGAAGCCGCCCAGGGACTCAGCATCGACCATTACGGGTATATGGAGCAGGGCCGGGGCCGCAAGTGCGCCCGCAACCTTGCCCTGCTCCTGAAAGAATGGGATGAGCGGCAGGGGGACCCATGGCTGGCCTACCATATGGCCGTGGAGCTCCACAGGATGGGCAAGCTGGCGGAGTCCTACCAGATGGTGAACGAGGCCATCCGGAGATTTCTGGACAAGGAGCTGATGCCGCCTTCCCTGCTGTATAAGCTCAAATATGAGACCTTGGTGATGACGGGCCGCTATGAGGCGGCCTATCCGGCCATTGAAAAGGCCGTCCAGCTGTACCCCGACTACGCGGATCTCCATTTCTACAGGGGTCTGGTGCTTTGGCATAGGGGTCAAATCCAGGAAGCGGACAGTGCCTTTAGCCGCTGCCTGGAGCTGGGGGACGCCGACCCGAAATATCTGACAACCCGTGGTATGGGCAGCTATTTTGCCCTGTATTTTCTGGGCGCTTGCCGTGAAAAGCTGGGGGACGGGGAAGCCGCGCTCCGGCTGTACCGGCAGGCCCTGGCCCAGTATCCTGAATCGGCGCTGTTTCAGGCGCGGGTGCAGGACGCGCCCTTGGAAGATCAGGGCGCTTTTTCCCAAAGAACGTAAGGAGGTCATACCATGTCTTTACCCAGTTTTCCCAGCATCAGCCCTCCCTTTACCCGCGAGGATGTGGTGAACCAAATTTTGGCATCCATTGCCATGGAGGAGCTGGGGCTTAGCCATATTATCAACGCGGAGGGTGAAAAGCTGCAGTATATCCTGGGCACCTTGCCCGGCATCAGCGGCCCTCCCGCCACCGTAGACGACGTTCTGGCCGCCAACGACAGCGTGCGTTCTATGCTGGATACCGTGGCCCAGAACCAGCTGTTTTTTAAGACCAAGATGCAGAATGCGCTCAATTCCTCCGAGCTGCAAGGGGCCACCGGCGCCACCGGCGCCACGGGCCCCACAGGCCCGGAGGGCGGCCCCACCGGGGCCACGGGCCCAGCGGGAGCTGCGGGGGCCACCGGCGCCACAGGCGCCACAGGCCCCACGGGGGCCACGGGCGAGGCGGGCATCGCCGGGGTAACGGGCCCCACAGGCCCCGCCGGAGCCCAGGGTCCCGCCGGCGCGCCAGGGCCCCAGGGCGCTACCGGAGCCACCGGGGCTCAGGGCGTGCAAGGGCCTCAAGGGGCCACGGGCGCTACCGGCTCGGTAGGCCCGGCGGGCGCGCCCGGCCCCCAGGGTCCCATCGGCCCTGACGGCCCCCAGGGCTTGCAAGGGCCCCAGGGCATTCCGGGAGTCCAAGGCGCCACGGGCCCCACCGGTCCTACGGGTTCCAACATCACCGATGTGTCCGGTTTTGCCGCCAACACCAGCGGCTCCACCATTACCGTAACCCTTTTGGGCACTTTGGTGGAGCTGCCCGACGCCCAGGTGCTTCCGGCGGAAATCACCCCCAATGTGGACGACGACATCTTCACCGTGGCCCCGGCCGGAAGGTACCGCCTTTCTTACCATGTCAACACCACCGCCTCTTTGCTCATGGGGACGCGGCTGATCATCAACGGCACGGCCAGTATGCCCTCCACCGTGATGCCCGTTTTGGGGCTCACCAACTTCTCCAACGAGATCCTGGTGGACTTGCCCGTCAACTCCACGGTCTCCTTGCAGCTGTTTAACCTGGCGGGCTTGGCCGTGCTTCTGCCTGGTTCCGTGGGCGCGTCGCTGATGATTGTGCGCCTGTCCGATTAAGGAGGGAGCAAGAAGATGTCACAGCCTAGTTTTCCGCCGATCAGCCCGCCCATTGACCGGGCTGACGCCATTAACATGGTCCTGGCCTCCATCGCCATGGAGGAATTGGGACTCAGCCATATCCTCAACACCGAGGGAGAAAAGCTGCAATTTGTGCTGGGCACCTTGCCCGGCCTCACCGGGGGCAGCGCCACCCTCCAGGACGTGTTGGAGGCCAACGAAAGCATCCATGACGTGCTGGAGAGCACCGCCCAAGGCCAGATGATGATCAACGCCAAAACCTTCGCGGCCCTGAACGCTCCGGTCATTCCGGGGGTCACAGGGGCCACGGGCCCCACAGGTCCCACGGGTTCTGCCACGGGGGCCACAGGCCCCACAGGCCCGGATGGGCTGGCCGGGGCTGCCGGCGCTACGGGGCCCACAGGCCCCACCGGCGCGCCCGGCCCCCAGGGAGACATTGGCCCCGAGGGACCGGCCGGCGCCACGGGCTTGGCCGGTATTGCCGGCATTACGGGCCCGGTTGGATCCGTAGGCCCCCAAGGGCCCACGGGCATCCAAGGCCTGGCCGGCGCAACGGGTGCAGCCGGTGGCCAGGGAGCCACCGGCCCAGAGGGAATCCCAGGCCCCACAGGCTCCCA
>JARKQO010000190.1 GCA_029974855.1 Eubacteriales bacterium | reverse complement strand
TTGAAATAGCAAATCGGCAAGGTTAAAAAGAGCCGTTGGTCCTTTTCTGGATCAACGGCTCTTTTGACCGCGTGCAACGCGGTCCATGATGGGTCCAGGGACGAAGTCCCTGGGCAGGGTCTTAGGGGCGCAGCCCCTAACGTCCTCCCCCCCGTCCCCTACCGAAACATCCGCTCCAGCTCCTCGAACTTCTGGTGGGTGATGAGGGCGTCGTGGGGGGTGCCGTTCATGCGCACCACATAGGTCCAGCGGCCGTAGGGGGTAATGTCCCTGACGTGGTTGAGGTTGATGATGTAGCTCTTGTGGCAGCGGAAAAAGGCGTCGCTGTGGAGGCGCTCCTCCATATCGGCCAGGGTGTCGGCGGTAACATAGCGGCCCTCGCCCAGGGTATAGAGCACGGTGGCCCGGTCCTCCCGCTGGATCAGAAGGATGTCCTTCAGGTCCAGGAAGCTGACGCCGCCCCGGTGATGGAGCATCATGCGGCCGGGGATGGCCTTGGTTCCGCCGGGGAGGCTGGCGGCGACGGGCTGGCAGTTCAGCAGGGAGGCCCGATCCCGGGCCCGCTCCAAGGTCTGGATCACCCGCTCCATCTTGAAGGGCTTCACCAGATAGTCGAAGGCGTAGACCTCAAAGGCTTCGCCCATATAGGCCTCGTGGGCTGTGGCAAAGACGATGCGGATGGAGGGGTCCAGGTCCTGGATGATGCGGGCGCATTCCAGGCCGGTAGCCCCGGGCATTTCGATGTCCAGAAACACCAGGTGGGGCTTGTGCAGCTCCAGCAGCTCCAGGGCCTGTTGGCCGTCTGCCGCCTCCCCCACCAGCTGGCAGCCCTGGACCTTGGCCACCATGCGCCCCAGAATGCTCCGCATGGCGGGATCGTCGTCGGCGATCAGCACCCGCAGCTTTTCCATACTACCGCCAGCCCCTTTTCCGCTGGCTGGGCCGGGTGAGGATTTCGTTCATGATGATCCCCTGCGCCAAGGCGTCGGGGGTGAAGGAAAGGGAAAAGGCGCTGACGGGGATAGGTTCCGCAGCGACGTACTCTTCCATTTGGACGGAAGGCCGGGAATGGCCCAGGCTGGGGTCGCAGGTGTCCATGCCCTCGGTGGATAGGCTGCCCCACTCCAAAGATCGTCCCTCCAAGCCAGGGGAATACTCCCGGGACGGCGGAGGAGGGGGAGCGGGGGGGTCGGCCACCGGGGCCGGGGCGGCCTGCTGCCGCGCTTGCTCAAAGAACGTGCCCCAGGATGTAGGATCGAAGGGGTCCGGGGGCAGCATCTGCCGCCAGGGGCTTCCGGCGTTTCCGGCGCTCCCGGAACTCCCGGCACGCTGGGGCGAAGAGGCGCTTTTTTGCCCCTTTTGGGGCTGCCCTTTTTTGAACTTTTGAATCACCGACGCCACCACGCCCAATAACACCAACAAGCTCCATAAGCCTTCCATGGTTGCGCCTCCTTTTCGGGGTTTTAAATTCACTGGGTTAAAGGGGGGGTCTTGGCGCCCCGCCCCGGCCGCTTACTTCTTTTCAGGGTGCTGGACATCCGGGGAGAGGGCGGGGGCGCTGGCCTTGGCAATGCCGTCCCGCATGCTGGTATCCGCCATCACGTTTTGCATCTGGTAATAGTCCATCACGCCCAGCTTACCCTCCCGTAGGGCGGCGGCGATAGCCTTGGGCACCTCCGCCTCGGCCTCCACCACCCGGGCCCGCATCTCCTGGACGGCGGCCTTCATCTCCTGCTCGTGGGCCACGGCCATGGCGCGGCGCTCCTCGGCCCGGGCCTGGGCGATGCGGCGGTCCGCCTCGGCCTGGTCCATTTGCAGTTGCGCGCCGATGTTGCGGCCCACGTCCACGTCGGCGATGTCGATGGAAAGAATCTCAAAGGCGGTGCCCGCGTCCAGGCCCTTGTTGAGCACGGTGCGGCTGATGGAATCCGGGTTCTCCAGCACCTGCTTGTGGCTTTCGCTGGAGCCTACGGTGGTGACGATGCCCTCGCCCACCCGGGCGATGACCGTTTCCTCTCCCGCGCCGCCCACCAGGCGCTCGATGTTGGTGCGCACGGTGACCCGGGCCTTGGCCCGCAGTTCGATGCCGTCCTTGGCGATGGCGGCCACCACCGGGGTCTCGATGACCTTGGGGGTTACGCTCATCTGCACGGCCTGGAGCACGTCCCGGCCGGCCAGGTCGATGGCGGAGGCCTTTTCAAAGGGCATTTCGATGTTGGAGCGCTGGGCGGCGATCAACGCGTTGATGACCCGGTCCACATTGCCGCCCGCCAGGAAGTGGGTTTCCAGCTTGGAGAGGGTGACGTCCAGGCCGGCCTTGCGGGCCTTGATCAGCGGCTCCACCAGGCGCTTGGGCTCGATGCGGCGCAGGCGCATGCCGATGAGGGAGCTGATGCTGACGTGGACCCCGGCGGCCATGGAGGTGATCCACAGGCCCACGGGCACAAAGCGCAGGAACACCGCCACCAGGATAATGGCCAGCAGGATTATCAGGATGATCCAAATCAGGGGAGTTTCGCCAATAGAGCCACCGTAGTTATTGGCGGAGGAGAGTAGGGATGCGTACAGACCGTGAACAGACATGATGATATCCCTCCTTCTGGTATGATGGAGTAAACAGGGTACGGGCCTTGAAGGGCCCCGGGCCCTCAGGCCCCGGTCACTCTGCGCACCACAATGCGGTAACCCTCCACGTGGTCCACCCGCACGGGGGTATCCTGGGGGATGTATTCCCCGTCGGCCACCACGTTCAGCTTCACGCCGTCAAACTCCGCCATGCCCGTGGGCCGCAGGATGGTGGTGGTGCGGCCTTCCTTGCCCAAAAACACCTCCATGTCCGAGGAGGCGGTGTAGCCCTCCGCCGGAGTTTCCCGGTCCTTGAGGATCAAAGAGGTTTTGGACAGCCGCCCCCGGCTGGCGGAGCGCAGGGCTACGGAGATGGTGATGCCGATCACCGCCAGGATCACCAAGGTCATGCCCAAAGCGGCCAGGCCGCCGTAGTTGGTGTACACCAGCACGATGGCGATGATCTCCAGCGCGATGCCGGACAGGCCCGGGAGCCCGAAGCCGGGCATGAACACCTCCACCATCAGCAGTCCGATTCCAAACAAAAAGCACAGTATAATGGATAGATTCGCCGATATCAGCTCAGCCATTCCTGCCACCTCTCCTTCCGCTTCCGTAGGATGAAGCCTTGCCTGATCCTATCATAGCAAACGGGAGGGGATTTGTCTCGCAAAATGGCGCGAAAGATACAATTTTATTCCCCAATTGTCGGGTCCTGGGGCTTGGGCAGGCGCAGGGAATCCCGCAGGCGCTCCATATCTCGCTGGTACTCGTCTTTGAGGGCCGCCCGGTAGATCACCGAGGCGGGGTGGTACAGGGCGAACAGGGGCAAGGTCACGGCCTCCCCCTGGGGCGGGCGCACCACGGCCCGGTGCCACTGGCCATGGCACCCGCCGATAGTTTGACCCTTGGGCAAAAAGGCGTGCAAGGCCACATTGCCTAATGTCACCAAAGCCGAGGGCTTTACCAAGGAGATTTCCCGCATCAGCCAGGGCAAAAAAAGCTCCACCTCCTCCTTGGTGGGGGGGCGGTTCACAATGCGGCCCGCGGGGCTGCGCTTGGAGGGGCGGACCTTTACCACGTTGGAGAGGTAGATGTCCCCCCGGGCGAGGCCTATCACCTCCAAAAACGCGTCCAGGTTTTTGCCGGCCTTGCCCACAAAGGGCTTACCTTGTAAGGCCTCCTGCTCTCCCGGGGCCTCGCCGATGAGCATCAGCACGGGTTGGCTGCGGCAGCCGTCACCAAACACCAGGGGCTTGGCGTCCCCGGCCCAAAGGGTGTGAAAGAAGCGGGTGCATTCCCGCTGGAACTGCTGTAAGGAGGGCTGCGCCATGGTTCACCTTTTGATCCCATCCTTGCGAGGGAAAGGCCTTTCTGCCGGGAATTTCTTTGCTAGTGTGCGCAGCCCCGGCGGCGGGAATACCCCGCTATTGAATGCGGTTTTGCAAAATCACGAAGGAGTGGGTGATGTCCGTGCGCACCCAGGAGATCAGGCTGAAAATGATGGCCGAGAGGGCGAAGATCACCACGATCCCCGCCAGCACGCTGGCGGTATCGAACACGTTCATGGCCAGGTGAAAGCGGTGGGTGTTGTCCTTCTCGTCCTGGTAGACCGAGTAGTCCTCGTCCTGAAATTCGTCGTAGCCTTCTTCGTCCCCGTCGTAGTCGGGGTCGTATTCCCCGTCATACTCCGGGGCATAGCCTTCCTCCCCGGGGAGCAGGTCCGGCTGCTGCCCATAGAGGGCCGGGTCATAGCCCTGGGAGGGATCGTCCAAGCCGGGCTGTCCGTCCCATTCCTGGGGGGGATACCCCTGGAACTGCCCGGGATCGCTATAGGGGTTTTGAAAAACCCGCGTGTTCTGCTCCAAGCTTCCTCCATCCTTTCCCGGCATGCGCCTTTCCATATCAAAACGATCTGTCAAAGGGAATCCATCCAGGGGGCCTGTGGATCCTCCCGGCCGGTGAGGGCCCCGGCCTGCTGAAGGCCCGGGAAGCCCTGGGTGCGAAGGGCCTCGTACAGCACGATGGCCACGGAATTGCTCAAATTCAGGCTGCGGGCCTCCGGGGCCATGGGAATGCGGACACAGCGGTCATAGACCTTCTGAAGCAGGCTTTCCGGCAGCCCCCGGGTTTCGCAGCCGAACACCAGAAAATCCTCCGGCTGGTACTGGGCCTCGGTGTAGGCCCGGGGGGCCTTGGTGGAAAGGAAATGCATCCGGGCCTTGGGGAAGGCCGCCAGCAGGTCCTCAAAGCTGTCGTAGGTGTGGTAGCGCAGCAGGCTCCAATAGTCCAGGCCGGCCCGCTTCAAGTAGCGGTCCTCCAGGGAAAAGCCCAAAGGTTTGACCAGGTGCAGCGTGGAGCCGGTGGCCGCGCAGGTGCGGGCGATGTTCCCGGTGTTCTGGGGAATTTCCGGATGAACCAGGACAATGTGCATGCCGGGGCTCCTTTCGCTGGTGGCCTGGTTCTATTGTACAGCGAAAGCAGGGGGATTTCAATGCCGGGGTTTCTGGGATGCGCCAGGCCCGGGCAGCGGCCATGCTTTCTCTCGCTTCCAAAATTTTGGGGTGACAAAACAAAAGGGATGCGATAAGCTGGAGAGGAT
>JARKQO010000177.1 GCA_029974855.1 Eubacteriales bacterium | reverse complement strand
CCACGCAAAAACGCCCCCCCAGGGGCGTTTTTGCGTGGGGTCCGTTGCCCGGTGCGCTTACTTTTGCTCCACCAGCTGAACGGAATAGCCGTCCGGGTCCTGCACGACGAAGAAGCGGCCGCGGGGGGTGGGGGATATAGGGCCCGCCCCCGGATGGCCTGCCTGGGCGAACTCACCCACCAGCTTGTCCAAATCCTGCGGCTCCAGCCCGATGCTGACGCCGTTGCCCGGGCTTTCGATGGTGCCCCCCGGTTCGCAGATCAGCTCCACCTTGGCCTGGTCGGCCTCGCCCAGCATCACAATCTGGTGGCTTTCGTCCCCAAACCTGGCGGCAACCGACAGGCCCAGCAGTTGGTGATAAAAAGCCAGGCTCTTCTCCAAATCCCGTACCCTCAAAGTAACCCAGTTGAGCTTCATGTAAAATCCACTCCTTTATGCTTCCGCGATGACCCTGCCATAGGCTTCGCATTGGGCCAGGGCCCCTTCATCCGGCATCCAGAGGGCTTTCATGGGCCCCTCCAGCACCCGGAAGCCGCAGTCCCCCAGGGCCTTGGCAATCTGACCCGGGGACTCCCCGCTCCAGCCGTAGCTGCCAAAGGCCGCCCCGCTCTTGCCGGTAAACTTCAGCCCCCGCACCATCTCCAGCAGGCCCGCAATGGAATGCAAAATGCCCCGGTTGATGGTGGAGGAGCCCACCACCACGGTTTTGGAGCGGAAGATCTCCGTGATGAGGTCGTTCTTGTCCTCCTTGGCGGCGTTCATCAGCTTCACCGTCACGCTTTCGTCCTGGCTGCGGATGCCCGCGGCAATGCCCTCGGCCATGCGGCGGGTAGCGCCCCACATGGTGTCGTAGATGATGGTGATTTGGTTCTCCCGGTAGGAATCCGCCCACCTCAAATACGCGTGGACGATCTGGGTGGGCTGTTCCTTCCAGATGACCCCGTGGCTGGGGCAGATCATATCCACCGGCAGCCCCAGGGCCAGCACTTCCTTGATCTTCTTGGCCACCAAGGGCGAAAAGGGCGTAAGGATATTGGCGTAGTACTTGATGGCCTCGGCAAACAGCTCGGAGATGTCCACCGTGTTATTGTACAGGGATTCGGTGGCGAAATGCTGCCCAAAGGCGTCGTTGGAAAACAGGATGTTCTCCCCGGTGAGGTAGCAGAACATGCTGTCCGGCCAGTGGAGCATGGGCGCTTCCACAAAGATCAGCTTAGTGCTGCCAAGCTCCAGCACATCCCCGGTCTTCACCGTTACGAAGTTCCAGTCCTGGTGGTAATGGCCCTTGAGGATTTGGGCCCCCTTGGCGGTGCAGTAAATGGGCGTGTCGGGGATGAGGCGCATCAACTCCGGCAGCGCGCCGCTGTGGTCCACCTCCCCGTGGTTGGCAACGATATAATCGATCTTGTTCAGGTCGATTTCGCTCTGGAGGCTGCTGACGAACTCCTGGTCAAAGGGCTTCCACACCGTATCGATCAGCACGGTTTTCTCGTCCCGGATCAGGTAGGAGTTATAGGAGGAGCCCTTGGAGGTGGAATATTCATCCCCGTGGAACCGCTTCAGTTCCCAATCCACCTTGCCCACCCAGGTTACTTTCGAGGTCAGCGCTTTTCCCATGACCATTCCTCCCTTCTGTTCCATGCCAGTATAACACAAAAAAAGGAAATTACCATGTCCTGGGTTTGGAACCGTGCTCAAAGCCCCTGAAGGGCGGCTTTTCAGCGCCGCCCTTCAGGGGCTTCCTAAGAGAACATGGCTTTATTTCAGGAAGGCTTTTTCCAGCTGGGCGATCCGCTCCACCTTGGGTGTGGAACCGCCCCCCGCGAACTCGCATTCCAGCCAGATGTCCACCAGGCATTTGGCCAGTTCCTCCCCAATGACCCGCTCTCCCATGCACATGATCTGGGCGTCGTTGCTTTTGCGTGCCCGCTGGGTGGAAAAGGGATCGTGGCAAACCGCAGCCCTCACCCCGGGCACCTTGTTGGCTACAATGGACATGCCAATGCCTGTGCCGCACACCAAAATGGCCCGCTGATACTCCCCGTTGGCCACGGCGCTGGCCACTGCAAAGGCCACGTCCGGGTACAGGACGGTTTCCCCCGGACCCGCGCCAAAATCTACGGTTTCGATTCCCTTTGCCTCCAGGTGTCCCTGGATGACCTTTTTCAAACGGTAGGCCGCTTCATCGCAGCCCAATGCGATTTTCATGGCTGTGCCTCCTTTGGCCTTGCCGGGGCCCCTTATCCGTGCCTGTGCCCCAGCAGCAGCACCCAGTCCTCCCGGCCTCCGGCGTTCAGGCCGGGACCCTTCACCGTTTTATCCTGGGCCGGGGCCTGGGGATATTCCCGCCCGCTGACGGGGTCCACCCAGCAAAGGGCGTGGCCCTTGGCCCAGGCGGGGAGCTTCAGCTCCACGTTGTGGTACACGTAGGCGATGCCGCCCTTTTCCAACCTAGCGGTGGGGTACTGGGTCTTTTCCACCCATTCGCCGCAGGCCCGCACCGCGTCCTCCCCCCGGGCGGCTGCCAGGGTATGCCAGGGAAGGCCCCCAAACAGGTCCTTCAGCACCCGCATGTGGTGGGAAGCCTCGGAACACAGGGCTTCGCTCCAGAAATAGGTTTTGCACCAGATGTCCTTATGGCCGTAGGTGTGGCCCGTGCCGCCCAAAATGACGGAGGTATAGGCATATTTCCGCAGGGTGGCGCTGTCGATGTTCAAGTTCCCTTCGTAATGGGTTTCCCCAAGCACCAAGGGCTTTTGGGGGGCGCAGCGCTTCGCGTCCTCGATCTGGCCCAGGAAAGCCTCGTAGGTATAGGCATAGGCCATGCAGAAATCATACCAAGGCTCGTCCTTGAAAAAGACCCAGCCGCCCTTGACCCAGGCGTGGAAGGTGTTCAGCTGCCGGGGGGCGTTCTTCTTGAAAACCGACGCGGCTGCCCGGATGGAATCGTGCAAGTCCAGGGCGTCGTCGTCCCCGCCGTGAATCCATCCCAGAATTTGGGGATCGTTCCCATACCGCTCCGCCAAAAAGCCCGCGAAGGAAACGGCGCTGGCCACATCGTAATGCCGGCACCAGTCCTGCTCCCAGCCGCTGAGCCAGGTGGGAGCCAGCAGCAAGGTCACGCCCTGCTGCCTGGCTATTTCGATCACTTGGTCTACATGGGCGAAGTACTTGGGGTTGGGGGTCCGCAAATCCCCCCGGGTCAAAAAGGCCTCGTCTCCGTTCCGGTTGGCCTGGTAGGCCCTGTGGGGCAGCAATTGCACCTGGATCACCGTAAAGCCTTGCCGGGCCCGGTCCCCCAGGTAGGTTTCCGCCTCTTGCAAGGTAAAATCCCAGAACAGCTTCCAGCTGGTATCCCCATGCCAGAAAAAGGGCGTTCCGGCCTGGTCCTCCAGGTATTTGCCAGAGGCATGAACCCGGATGGGCAGCGCGTATTCCCGTTTCTTTGTTTCCAATGGCAGCATCCTAACCCCTCATTTCATCGCTGGTTTCCTATACGTGCTTGTACACCTGCCAGCCCAGATAATGGCCCAAAGCCTCCTCCAAAATATCGGCGGTGCGGGACCGGTTCAGGGCCACATGGTGCTCAAAGCCGTTGGAGGCTACGTACCGCATCAGCTTTTGCAGATTGTCCACCTGGATCACCCCGGGGCCGCCGGGGGTTTGCACCGGGTCGGCGGTGAAGGCGCCGTGGCCCGTGTACAGCTTGATCTGGCCGGAGAAATCATCGGTGCTGGCCTTGGCGAAGGTCACGTCCCCCGGAGCCACCACGCATTTCAGCGCCCCAAAGCAGATGTCCCCGCCGATGGACCGGGACATGATGTCCAGGCTGCCCACGGTGGCGGGCCCGGCGATGAACTCCTTGGGATAGTTGGAGCAGTGGATGTTGACGCATTTGTTGTCCTGGTTGGCCAGGCCGTTGTTCCAGTCCATATAGCCCGAGGGATTGCCCGAGGCCAGCTGCAGAATGTACATGCTCAAAGCGCCCATCACGTCGGTTTCGCAGGCGCTGGGAAAGCCCTTGCTGCCCATCATCGCCATGACCAGGCAGGAGGCCACCCCAAAGTTCTTCTGGATGGAGGTCCAGCATTGGATGGCGCTGGCCCGGCAGCCGTTGTCCGTCATCCAGTCCTCCAGGGTTGCCAGCAGCCTGGCTTGCAATAGCAGCTTTTCTTCGGAGGTGCCCGCCTCGATGGGTACGTAGCCCCGAACCTCGCCCAGGGCCCGCTCCAGCCGTTCCCCGGAGGGAATGGCCTTGGCCGCCGCAATGATCTCCGACATATCCACCGGCACCACGGTGACGCCGCTGGCCTCCAGCAGCTTTTCCGAGAACCGCACGGTGCGGAAGGGGTCCGGCCTGGCGCCGACGGCCCCGATGCGCAGCCCCCGCAGCCCTCCCACCACGCGGCACACCGCCGCGAAGGCCTCCAGGTCCTCCTGGAAGGAGGGGGAGTCCACGTCGCTGGTGTGGCGGCTGGTGAGGGTGTATTTGATCCGCTTCTGGTACAAATTGGCGCACACGGAAAGCTTGCCGCAGAAGGAATCCCGCCGGTGGTCCAAATCCAGCCGGTCCATGCTGTCGTTGTAGGCCTGTACCAGCACCGGCACCCGGAGGTCCGCCAGGCTCAGGGTGTCCGCCACGGCCACCTCATCCCCGAAGTTGGGCAGAATCACCAGAATGCCGCCAATCTCCTCCCTGTGAGCCCGGAACAGGGCGGCGCAGCGCTGGGCGTCGCTGTAGGTTTCCACCACGCCGTGGGGCGTGTCCGTCTCGGCCAGCATCACGCAGCCATAGCCCAGCCGCTCCAGCAGCTCCCGGATGTCCTTGCGCCCCTGAACCGCCAGGGACACGGGAAACAGCGACCGGCTGGACACGATAACCCCAAAGGTGATCTTTTTCATTGGAATATCCCTCCTTCAATCTGGGTAAGAGGGCCAAAGCTTGGCCCCAGCTGATGGTACAGGGCTTTGTACACCGGCAGCAGCGCCCGGTAGGCCCCGGCGGCCTCCGGGTTTGGCCGGGTTGCGCTGCTGAGGGTAAGGGCGGTCACGCTTTCCTCCACAGAGGGCCAGAGGCCCACCCCCACTCCCGCCAGCAGCGCGGCCCCATAGGCCGCGCCGTGGGAGCTGGCGTTGACGGTGAGAATCTCCCGGTCAAACACGTCCGCGAAGATTTGCCGCCAGACGCCGCTGGAAGCGCCGCCGCCGGAAAGGTAGAGCCTTTCTTCTTCCTCCTGGGCTTCCAGCAGCCCATAGATATCCTTGAGGCCCAGGGCAATGCCCTCCAGCACGCTGCGGGTGAGGTGCGCCCGCCTGTGGGCGGAGCTGAGCCCCACAAACCCGCCCCGGGCGGTGGGATCGTTGTGGGGGCAGCGCTCACCGGTGAGATAGGGCAGAAACACCAGCCCTCCGGAGCCTGGCTGCGCCTGGGCGGCCTCCCGGTCCATAAGCTTGAAAAGCTCCTTCTCGCCGTATCGCTCCCGCTCGGCCAGGTACAGAATGCCTTGCAGCCAGGGCAGCACGCTTCCGGCGGATTGCATCACGCCCATGGCATGCCAGCGGTGGGGGATCACATGGCAAAACACCTGTAAGGCACCCGCCGGGTTTTCCCGGAAGCCCTCCAGGGCTCGGCATACCTGCCCCCCCGTGCCCACGGTGATGCCCACATCCCGCTGGGCCACCAGGCCGGAGCCAATGGTCTGCACCAAGGCGTCCCCGCCTCCGGCAATCACCGGAATGCCGGGCCGCAGCCCCGTTTTCTCGGCCATGGCATGGGTGAGGGTCCCCACCACCTCCGTGGATTCAAAGCAATCCGCCATCATTCCTCGGTCAATTCCCAGCAGGTCCAGCAGCTTGCCAGACCAACGGCGGTTTTGCACATCAAACAGCCCCGTGCCGGAAGCATCCGATACGTCGGTGGCGATGCCGCCCGTGAGGTGAAGCCGCAGATAGTCCTTGGGGTTCAGCACATGACGGGCTTGGGCGTAGAGCTCCGGCTCGTTATCCCGCACCCACAGCAGCTTTCCGGCGGTGTAGCTGGTGAGCATTCCGTTGTTGGTCAGCTCCAGCAGGCCTCCCAGCCCCCCCGCCCGGTCCAGGACCTCTTGGCATTGGGCCCCGCTGCGCTGGTCCGCCCAGATGATACAGGGCCGCAGCAGCCGGTGCTGCCCTTCCAGCAGCACCAGGCCGTGCATCTGGCCGCTGAGCCCCATGGCGGAAATCGTGGTATCGGCGTTTTCATATTGGCTGAATTTTTGCATGGCGGAGACGGCTGCCTCCAGCCAGCAGCCCGGGTTCTGTTCAAACCATCCCGTCCGGGGGTTTTCCACGGGGGAGGGCCCATGGGCCTCGGCCACGTTGGCCCCCGCCCCGGCCACCAGCATGGCCGTGCACCCGGAGGTGCCCAGGTCAAAGGCCATCAGCCGCCTTTTCA
>JARKQO010000176.1 GCA_029974855.1 Eubacteriales bacterium | reverse complement strand
GCCAGGGCTGGATCGTCATCACCAAGGACAACATGGCCGAGTACGCTTTCTAACCCCATGGGCTTTCTGTGACGCCGGGGGCCGCCGGCTCCCGGCGTCACTACTTTGTGGAAACGGGCGGCGGGCTTTTGCTTTTGCCCGGCCCACCGAAAGGGTGATCGGATGTCGGAGTATGTGCTGAAAGTGGAGGGCGTCAGCAAGGCCTTTGGCGGGGTGCAGGCCCTCTCCAACGTGAACCTCGCCATCAAGCGCGGAGAGATTCATTGCCTGGCCGGAGGGAACGGCTCCGGCAAGTCCACCCTCATCAAGCTGATCTCCGGGTTTTACAAGCCCGACGCGGGCACCATCGAAATCGACGGCACGGTCCACAAAAAAATCACCCCCATCGAGGCCATCATGAAGGGCGTGCAGGTCATCTACCAGGACCTGTCCGTGTTTCCCAACCTGACGGTGGCCGAGAACATCTCCCTCAACTACGAGCTCTACCACAAAACCCGCTTCATCAACTGGAAATTCGTCCGCAAAACCGCGAAGGAAGCTTTGGAAAGAATCAAGGTGGACATCCCTTTGCACGAGAAGGTGGAAAACCTCTCCGTGGCAGACAAGCAGCTCATCGCCATTTCCAAGGCCATTTTGCATAACGCCCGGCTCATCATCATGGACGAGCCCACCACCTCCCTCACCCGCAGGGAGATCGACAACCTGTTTACCATCATCCGGCGGCTCCAGGCCGAGGGCATCGCCATCCTCTTTGTCAGCCACAAGCTGAACGAGGTGTTTGAGATCGCGGAAAACTTCACTGTGCTGCGGAACGGCAAAAACGTCGTCACCGATTCCACCGCCCATGTGGATCATGATACCCTTGTGGAATACATGACCGAGCGGCGCTTTGCGCCCAATCCCTTCAACCCCGCTTTGGAGGAGGGCGTCGCGCCCCTGTTTGAGGCGGACAGGCTGTGCCTTGCCAGGGGCTTTCAGGACGTGAGCTTTCAGGTGCGCCCGGGGGAAATTTTGGGGATTACCGGGCTTTTGGGCTCTGGCCGCACGGAGCTGGCCAAAACCCTGTTCGGTCTGTTCCGGGCCGACAGCGGCAGCATCCGCATCGCCGGGAAGGAAGTGAAAATCAACTCCCCCCAGGACGCCATCCGCAACAAGATCGGCTATGTTCCCGAGGACAGGCTGACGGAGGGGTTGTTTTTGCTCCAGCCCATCCGGGAAAACCTGGTGCTGGCCAACGTGGACCAGCTGCTGACCCGGCATAAAACCATTGACTATCAAAAGATCGATGAGCATATGGCCTATTGGCGCAGGGAGCTGGACATCCTCATGAGCGAGCCCGGCGCGCCCATTTCCACCTTGTCCGGGGGCAACCAGCAAAAGGTGGTGCTTGGCAAGTGGCTGGACATTGAGCCCATGGTGTTGATCCTCAACGGGCCTACCGTGGGGGTGGATGTGGGCGCCAAGCACGATTTGCACGTGTACCTGCGCTCTTTGGCCCAAACGGGCCGCATCGCCATCATCCTCATCTCCGACGATATCCCGGAAGTGATCGAGAATTGCAACCGCATTTTGGTGATGAAGAAAGGCCGTTTGTCCGATGAGGTGCGCAACACCGAAACCACGGAATCCGATCTGCTGGACATCATCACGCGCTGAGGCGTCCAGGCTGCACGGCGCAGGGAAGGGGCGGCGAACCCATGACTAGAAAAGGCTTGTTCAAGCGCAACGAATTCTACGTGCTGCTCACCATCATATTGCTGGGCTTTGCCATTGAGTGGCAGAGCGGCCAGTTTTTCAGCGCCAACAACTTTGTGGACCTGGCCCGCTCCATGATCGTGCCGGGGATGCTTTGCATGGGCCTGATGATGGAGATCATCTCCGGGGGCATCGACGTGTCCTTCCCCTCCATCGCCATGCTCAGCATGTATTCCACCATCATGGTTCTGCAAAAAACCGGCTATGAGGGGCCCGTGGCTTTGGCATTCGTGCTGTCGGCGGCCATCGGCCTGGCTTTGGGCCTTATCAACGGGCTGCTGATCCATTGGCTGAAGCTGCCGGCCTTCATCATCACCTTGGGCACCGGCAGCATCTACCTTGGCTTTATGCAAGCGGTGCTGAAAAGCCGCAACATTTCCATTTTGCCCAAGCCCGTGGCGGCTTTGGGCAAGCAGTACCTGTTCACCGTCACCAACAGCGTGGGGCAAACCAGCTCCTTGCCTGTGGTGTTTCTCTATTTGGTGGTGGTGGTGGCGGCGGTGGCCTTTTTGCTGCGCTACACCATGCTGGGCCGGGGCATCTATGCCCTGGGCGGCGACCGGGTGGCGGCCCAGCGGGCCGGGTTCAACATCCTGGGCTTGCAGCTGTTCGTGTATGGCTTCATGGGCTGCCTGGCGGGCTTTGTGGGCATGACCCGCACCGTGCTCACCGGAAGCGTCCAGCCCACCACTTTGATCGGCTTTGAAATGGTATGCATCGCCTCGGTGGTGCTGGGGGGAACCCGGATTTCAGGGGGCTACGGCACGGTGACGGGCACTTTGCTGGGCGTACTGCTGCTCACCATGGTCAGCAACAGCCTGATTTTGCTGGGGATTCCCACCTATTGGAGCAAGTTCACCACCGGGGTGCTGATCATCTTGGGCACGGCCCTGTCCGCGTACCAGATTCTGCAACAGCGCAAAAGGCTCACGGCCGACATACTGCAACCGGATGAGGAGATGGCGTCATGAATCCGATCAATCCAGCCAAGGGCAACAGCCGCTTTTCCCTGTTGTTTTCCCAGGGCAGCAACACCAAGCGCCTGGTGGTCATTTTGGTCCTGTCCTTTGTGGCCCTGTCCTTGCTGAATCCGGAGGTATTTTTAACCAAAAGCTATCTGGTGAACATCCTCTACCTGTTTCCCGAATACGGCATTTTAGCCCTTGGCATCATGCTTTGCATGATCAGCGGGGGCATTGACCTTTCGGTGGTGGCCATCGCCAATTTGGCGGGGATTCTCAGCAGCATGTTTTTGGTGGCCTCTGTGCCGCCGGAGGCCGGCCAGGCCTACGGGGTCCTGATGCTGCTGGCGGCAACCTTGCTGGCGGCGCTCATCGGCATGGCCTGCGGGGCCCTGTCCGCCACGCTGATCGCCAAGGTGGGCATTCCCGCCATTTTGTCCACTTTGGGGGTCAGCGATTTGGTGCTGGGCGTGGCCCTGGTGATGACCCGGGGTTCCGCCGTGTCCAACCTGCCCCCCATCCTGTCCGCCGTGGGCACCCACATCATCGGCGGGCTTGTGCCTGTGACCCTGGTGGTATTCGCCCTGTGCGCGCTGGTGGTGAGCTTTTTGCTGCGGAAAAAGACCTTCGGCTTCAAGCTGTACATGATGGGCTCCAATCCCAAGGCCTCCCTGTTTTCCGGGGTCCATAACGACGCCGTCATCTACAAGGCGTATATCACCAGCGGGGCGCTGAGCGCCATGTCCGGCCTGATCATGTGCGCGCGCTTCAACTCCGCCCGGGCGGATTTCGGCACCTCCTACACCATGCAGGCGATTCTGATCTGCGTGCTGGGGGGCGTGAACCCCAACGGGGGCTTTGGCACCGTGCGGGGCGTCACCCTGGCGATGATCATCCTTCAGATGCTGTCCTCCGGGTTCAACATGTTCCCCACCATCAGCAATTTCTACCGGGATTTGATCTGGGGCCTGGTGCTGATTTTGGTGATGGTTTTCAATTACGTCAGCAACAGCCGCCGCCAGAAGAAGCTCCAGGCGAAGCTCTCGGGAGAAGCCAACTAGCGCCCCCTAAAAGCACCGCAGGGCCCCTGCCTCCTTTGGGCAGGGGCTTTGGGCGCCGCAGCGGTAGCAGATTTCATTGTCCAGCCGCTCCCCCAGGGCAAAGCTCCGGGCGTTGCCCAGGGTGGTGGCGGCGATGGCCTCCATGGCCTCCCGGGTGAAGAAGCCCTGGTGGGAGGTCACCACCACGTTGGGCAAGCTCAGCAGCCTGGACAGATCGTCGTCCTCGATGATCTCGTTGGAGAAATCCTCAAAGAAATACTGGCTTTCCTCCTCGTACACGTCCAGCCCAGCGCCCCCCACCCGCCGGGATTTCAGCGCCTCAATCAGCGCCGGGGTGTCCACCAAGGCCCCCCGGGAGGTGTTGATCAGGATCACCCCGGGCCGCATCCGCTCCAGGGCCTCCCGGTTGATGAGGTGCCGGGTCTCGCTGGACAGGGGGCAGTGCAGCGAGATCACGTCGCTACGGGCCAAAAGGGTGTCCAAGGGCACATAGGAAATGCCCGCGTCCCGGGCCGGGTACGGGTCATAGGCCAAGGTTTCCATGCCAAAGCCCCGGCAAATCTCCACAAAGCAGCGGCCAATCCGCCCCGTGCCGACGACCCCCGCCACCTTGCCCTTCAAATCCATGCCCATGAGCCCGTTGATGTTGAAGTTCCCCTCCCGGGTGCGCTGGTAGGCCCGGTGGGTCTTGCGGTTCACGGTCAGCAGCAGCGCCGCCGCGTGCTCCGCCACCGCGTGGGGGGAATAGCCCGGTACCGTCATCACGTGGATTTTCCCAAAGGCGTGCTGGAAGTCCACGTTGTTGTAGCCCGCGCAGCGCAGGGCGATGAGCCTCACCCCGCCCTCATACAGCGCGCCGATGACCTCCCGGTCGATGGTATCGTTCACAAAGGCGCACACCGCCTGGTAGCCCGCCGCCAAGGCGGCGGTGTCCCGGTTCAGCTTGTGCTCGAAAAACTTCAAAGTGACGCCGTACTCCCTGGACAGGGGCTCAAACCAGAGCCGGTCATAGGGCTTGGTATCGTAAAACGCCATCCGCATGGCTCTCCCGTCCTTTCCTGGGCCTGGGGGGCGCTTGCCCCCGGTCCCTGACGGCATTGTACCATAGGCAGGAAGCTTTTGCCAGGGTTGGCCCGGCTGGGGCACGGCTGCCGCCCCCCGCCCCCGCCCGGCCCCTTTTCCTCCCTCCGCCGCACAGAAGGAACCCTTTCGCTTATGATGTGGTAGGAGGGGTTCTTATGTATGATTCGCCGTTTCAAAATGCGGGCCGCCGTGGCGGCTCTTCCACGGAGGGGCTCACCCTCCCCTGGGGGGAAAGCGCCTTCCAGGATATCCGCTCCGGGGTCCAGAATTCGGCCTGCGGCGTGGCCGGCGGAATCGCCGGAACCGCCGCGGCCGCGGTAGCCGCAGCCGCCGCGGCAGCCCAATGCCCGTCCTGCTGCGCCCCCGGTCCCCAGGGGGTCCAGGGGCCCATGGGCGCTTTGGGGCCCCAAGGCCCCCAGGGCATTCAGGGCATTCCCGGCCCCCAGGGCTGCCAGGGGCCTCAAGGCCCCACCGGGCCCACAGGCCCCGCCGGGCCCCAGGGGGTGCAAGGGGCCCAGGGCATCGCCGGGCCCCAGGGAGCCACAGGCCCAACCGGAGCCCAGGGCCCCCAAGGGCCCTCCGGCCTCCAGGGCCCTCAGGGGGTCCAGGGGCTTTTGGGCCCCACCGGCCCCGCCGGGCCCCAGGGCCCCCAGGGCTTGCAAGGCATCCCCGGGCCCATCGGCCCCACGGGGCCCACCGGGGCCTCGGGGCAAAGCGCCCTCGTCACCGGGGGCAAGCTGCTGCGCAACAGCGTCACCGAGGTGCTGCTGTCCCCCACGGCCCGCAGCCACACCGTAGACTGGCCCGTGGTGGCCCTGGACCAGGGCCTGGGCTGGAACGTCACCGATCCCTTCGCTCCCAGCATCTCCGGGGGCAGCGGCCTGTATACCCTGCTGCTGAGCCTGGCCATCGGCGCGGTCTCCACCTTCGCCGGGGAGCAGATCAATCTGGATGTTTACGTAAACGGGGCGCTCATTGCCCGGGACATCCTCTACACCCCCGCCACGGCCCCGGTGACCTTGCTGGCCAAAATCGCCGCGCTGTTCGCGGAAAGCAATTCCCCCCTCACCTTCCAGACGGTGCTCACCTACCCCACCGGCTCCCATTCCTTCTCCGCCTTGCTCTACGCCTCGGATTCCTTTTTGGCCGTGCAGCGGAACGGGGTGTGCCCCAACTGCTGAGAAGGCTTGAGCCAGAGGCGAAAACCCCAAGGTCCCTTTCTTCTTCGCCGCGCTTGTTCCGGGGACGCGTTTGTTGTACAATCATTCTGTTGTGGAAAATCGTTGTGGAAAAGCCGGAATACAAAAGCCAAAGGAGTAGTGACCATGGATTGGGTGACTCTGTACCCTGCGGACAGGCAGCCTCATGAGGCTGAAATCGCGGCCTATATCGCAAGCCCTCTCTGGGACGATCTGAACCGCTTTGTAAGCGACAATTACGAAGTAACCCCAAGCTATAGCTACAGCGTCTGCTCCGGCCAGCCCGGCTGGAACGTCAAGTACCGCAAGGCCGGGCGCTCCCTGTGCACCCTCTACCCCATGCCGGGGTTTTTCATCGCCTTGGTGGTGATCGGCGGGAAGGAGGAGGCGGAGGCCCGGCTGGCGCTGCCCGCCTGGGACCCGTATACCCGCAAGCTGTTTGAGGATTCCGTGTCCATGGCGGGGGGCCGCTGGCTGATGATCAGCGTCACCAGCGAAAGGGTTTTGGAGGATGTGAAACGCCTGATCCAGCTTCGCCGGAAGATCAAACAGAAGGATTGAGATACAGGAGGGCATGAAAATGGATTTCTATGAGGTTGTGGCGCTTCGCAGAACGGTGCGGGACTTTCAGGACCGCCCGATCCCCGGGGATGTGCTGGAGCGGATCATCGGCGCGGGGCTTCAGGCCCCCACCAACGACCATCTGCGGCAATGGGAGTTTATCATTTTGGGGGACAAGGATCAGCGCTTGGAGGTGATCCGCCGGGTGCGGAACGGCCCGGGCATGGAGGAGGCCCTCCGCATCGTTGACCAGTGGGGCCTCACCGACCAGCGCCAGCGGGACATGTATATGGACGCGATCCCAAAGCAGTACCGGATGCTGCGGGACGCCGGATGCCTGATCCTCCCGGCGTTCCGGCACCGGGGAACGCTTTTGGAGCCGGAGTCCCTGTCCGCCCTCAACAGCTTCGCCTCCATCTGGTGCTGCATTGAAAACATGCTGCTGGCCGCCGCTGCCGAAGGCGTCCTGGGCGTGACGCGGATTCCCTTTGACGAGGAAATCCATCCCCTCAAGGCGGCCCTGGGCGTTCCGGAGGGGTACGAGATTCCCTGTTACCTGGCCCTGGGCTACCCGGCCAAAGAACTGCCCCCCATCCGCCAGACGCCGGTTTGCGCCCGGGAAAGGATGCACCAGGGGCGCTGGTAATTTGACGCCGGAAGGAGCCCCTGCGCTGATGCAAAGTACTCCCGGCCCAGCAACAATCACGCCAGCGCCTGAAGCGCTCCGCGCATCCCCAGCAGCACGTCCCTCCCCGAGGTTTTCCCCAGGCAAGCCAGGGCATCCGCGCTCTTTCGCAGGTCCTTTTTTCTGTTGTACAAGGCATGGACAACATCCACCACGCGCCGGGAAAAGTACCCCTCCATGGCAAGGGTCAGGTACCGGGCGCTTACATCCGTTGTGGCGGAAACCTCAAGCCCGCCAAAGGGATGGGCCCGCCCAGCGGCGCGGTAGACCGCCATGGCGCCCACGCAGGCATCGTCAAAGGACGGCGTCAGCCCGGGACCCAGGCCAATCCACCTTTGCGCCCCGCCATGGATCAGCGCGGCTTCCGCCTGCTCCCGCACAGCCCCGGGCAGCAGCCCAAAACCGCTGCCGCGCCAAGCTTCCAGCTCCAGAAATTCCTCCAGCCTGGGCCTGCCGGGCTGGAGGGAAAGCAGCAGCTCCCCGCAGCCTTTTTCCATCAGGGGCACAGCGGAGCCATCCATGCACAGCACGTTGCTTTCCAATAGGACAGGCATGTGCACCCTGAGGCCGGCCAAAACGCGCCGGGACACATGCACGCCATCGGGCACAGGGGGGGCCCCCAAGGGCAAAAGGGTCACCAGCCGTGTACGTCCCTTCCCCTCCACAGCCAGGTTCGCGGCATGGTCAAAGACGGAATGCACAACGCCCCCGCAGGGCATTGCCTCCGCAAGAGAGGGGGTGAAATACGCGGCGCATGCCTTGGCCCCTAGCCCCTCAGCCATTGCATACAGCCCCGGGCCACCATCAGCTCCTCATTGGTTTCCCATACCCAGATTTCCAACCCGCTGTCCCCCGCGCTGACGCGGCCCTGTACCCCCAGCTTGTTGCGGCTCTCGTCCAGCTTCGCGGAAAGGAAGGACAGCTTCCGGGCCACGCGGCTGCGCAGGCCGGCGGCATTTTGCCCAATCCCCCCCGTAAACACAAGGGCATCCAAGCCGCCCAGAAACGCGGTATACATGCCAATATAGCCCACCACCGCGTCCGCGAAGGCGGCAATGGCAAGCTCCGCCCGCTGATTCCCGCCGGCTGCGGCGTCCTGCACAGCGCGCAGGTCGTTGCTCACGCCGGACAGGCCCAAAAAGCCGCTGCCGCCAGCCAGGACGCCCATCACCTTCTCCAGCCCCCCAAGCCTGTCCGCCAATGGGGCAAGGGCGAACACGTCCAAATCCCCCACCCGGTTGTTGTGAAACAGGCCGCTTTGGGGGGTGGCCCCCATGGAGGTGGCCACGCTTTTTCCGTCCAGCATGGCGCAAAGGGAGCTGGATCCCCCCAGGTGCGCGCTGATGACGCGCCTGGCCGTGGGCGCTTCCCGCCGCATTTTCCAGGCGATATAGCTGTGGCTGGAGCCATGAAAGCCGTATCTGCGCAGGCCATATTCCCCTATCCATTCATAGGGCACGCCATATACGGCCCTCTCCAGGGGGATGGTGGCGTGGAAGGCCGTTTCAAAGCAGGCGATTTGCACCAGGCCGGGATAGCTGTCCCGGACGCTTTTCATCATGGCCACATACACCGGGTTGTGGGCCGGGGCCCAGGTTGCCATCCGTTCCATTTCCGCAAGCAAAGCGCCGTCCACCAGATGGGAACCGCTGAGGCTGCCGCCGTGCACCGCCTTGTA
Organism: Eubacteriales bacterium; assembly: GCA_029974855.1. The sequence continues at coordinate 50,737 of JARKQO010000176.1, read as the reverse complement.
CCCTACCGCGTCCAGCTCCTCCATTTGGAGCGGAACGCCGTTCCTCCCAAACGCCTGGAGGCATACCCGCAGCGCGTCCATATGGCTGGCGCAGGCGCAGGGGCCCTTGTCCCTGGCATTGGGCGCCTGGATGTCATAAGCGCCCTCCCCGCCAATGCTTTCAACGCTTCCCCCCGCCAGCAGCGTTTCCCCGCCGTCCATATCATACAGCTTGCATTTGAAGCTTGTGGAGCCCAGGTTCAGCACCAAAACCCGTTTCATGCAGGCGTTCCCTCCTCTATGCGGCCGGGTATTTCGCGGCAAAAGCCCTGAGGGCCTTTTCAAAGCACTCCATGGGCACCCTGGCCATGCCGGCCCCCATCAGCCCCCCCTCCCGGGTGAACATGCCCCCGTGGATCGCCGGGCTGACGCCTGTTTTCAGCACCAGGCGGATATCGATGCCCACGGGCAGAAAGTCGAAATCCAGGTTCGGGATGGGATAATGGTGGTTGGCGGAGATGGAGATGCGCCCCATCTCCCGGGTCTGGGCAATGGAATCCGCCAGGGTCATCCCCCGGAGGCTACAGGTGATAGGGCTGGCCGCTGCCGCGAAGCCGCCCATGCCCGCGCACTCCACCACGCAGCTGTCGCCCAGCCAGGGCAGCTGATCCTTCTGGGTGTACTGGGTGGAGGTGTACCTGCCCTTCATCATCGGCGCGGGGGCGCAAAACCACTCGCCCGGCAGCCCCGCCACCTGAATGCCAAAGGATACGCCATTGCCGCATACCGCGGTCACCATGGTGGAGAAGGGCGTGCCCTCCGCGCCCATCAGCGCCGCCCGGGAGGCCCCCTGCCCGTAGCAGTGGAAAAAGCGGGGCGTATCCACAATGTAGCGCACCACCTGGGCGATGTCCTCCCGGGGCCTGTCCAGCAAAAACAGATCCGGCAGCACCTGCTTGTTAAACAGCAAATCGGCGGCGGTCTGGCGGGTATGGTTCTCGTCACCCATTTGCATGCTCTCCGCCAGAATGGGCTTGATGGCAAGCCCGCCGCGCCTTTTCAGCATGTCCCTCATGACGGGGAAGAGCTCCTCCCGCATATGGCGCAGGTTTTCGGCGATTTCCGGGCTGTACAGCCCCCAGCCGCAAAAGCCCCCCTGAAAAGGCCCCTCCGCGGGGAAGGTACAGGCCCGCTTGCCTGTGCGCCTGTCCTCCACCACGTTCATCGCTACGGACTTGGTGATGATGCCCGTGCCCGCGCCCACCGTATTGTGATCCAGCGCGGAGGCGATCTTCACCTCTCCGGCCCGGATACGGGCCACAGCCTCGTCCTCGTCCTTTGCCCAGCCCTCAAACAGCATGGCGCTCACCATGCCCCGCCGGTGCAGCGCCACCATATCCTCATACGCGATGGGCGGGCCGGAATGGAGGATCATGTGATCCTCCAGCCCCTCAATGCACTCCCCGGCAGGCTGTATGTCCACCCACCAGGGGTCCGCGCCGATGATGCATTGCACCGCCACCTCGTTGGCTGCTTTTATTTTTTCGCGGATATCCATCTGTTCTCCTCTTTTCTTCAGCTAGAGGTATTTCTCCAGCAGCTCCTCCATCTCCTCGCTCAGCCTTGCGGGAGGCTGCCATTGGACCTGCACGCAGTCCACACCCTGGGAAAGCAGCGCGTCATAAAAGGTCTGAATGCCCAGATTTACGATCCGGGGCTTTTGGCAGTCCCGCTCTTGGTTTTCTGTCATTGGGCGCGCCTCCTATCCATCTCTTTCATCATCAGGGCCGCCAATCTGGCGCTTTCCGCGTTGGAATCGCACAGTACGGCCCCCGCGTTCTCCAGCGCTTCCCGGGCCTTCCCAATGTTTTGGGGGTCCCCCATGGCCCCGCAGATAGTTGTGAGGAACACCACCCGGGAATGGGCCGCAATGACCGGCACAAAGGGCATGATGGGGTCCGGATGGACCCCCGGGCCTGTGATAAAGTCCAGCAATACCACCGCCACCTGGGGATCCCGCAGCGCCTCCTCCAGGCGGCGGAGGCGCAGGGCAGGGTCAAAGACAGGGTGGGGCGCTTGGGCCGTAAAGTCCTCCGCGCCCAGATCCAGCAGGGTGTGGCCCTGGCTTTGCCTGTGGGACGCCAATGGCCGGGTATAGGGGGTATCAAGGTTGGAATGGAGCACCGCCTCCGGCGCTTCCTTTGCCATCAGGAGGAAGCCCTCCTCCGCGAAGGTGCCGCCGCAGTACAGGCCCCGAAAATACCGCCTTTCCGGAGGAACCCGCGCCAGCAGCGCGGCCGCTTCCGCTTTGAGGGCATCCTCCGTGCGTCCCAGGCGCTTGTGTTCCCCTGTAAGCAAAGCATAGCTCGCCTCGGCAGCCTCCTGCAAGGTGAATGCGCCCCGCACCCGCTTTCCGCTGTACAGCTCCTTGCCGGCCCCCAAAAACACAGCCACCACAGGCTTGCTGAGGGTGTCCGCCAGGGCGAGCATAGCCCCCATCACGCCTTCGTCCGCCAGCTTGGACACCAGGCAGATCACCCGGGTATCCCTGTCCGCGTCCAGCCGTTCCATGCCCATGGCCATGGTAATGCCGCCGATTTCCGCCCGCAGGTCCCGGCCTCCTGTGCCGATAATGGCGCTGACCCCCGCGCCCAGGCGCTCGATGAGGCAAGCCACCTCCTGGGCCCCGGACCCGCTGGCGCCCACAATGCCCACGGCTCCGGGGCGCACGATGCTGCCGGCCGCCAGCGCCACCCCGCCGATCAGCCCCACGCCCGCGTCCGGGCCCATCACCAGCCTGCCCAGCCGCTTTCCCAGCCGCTTCACCTCAAGCTCCTCCTGGATGGGCACATTGTCGCTAAAGACAAAGGCATCCATGCCAAGGCGCAAAGCCTTGCGGATCTCAGGGGCCGCGTACTCCCCCGGCAGGGAAATCTGCGCGATGCCGTACCGGCCCGGGGGCAATTCCTCCAGGTCGCGGCAGGCTCGCTCCTGCTGGCCGCCGCGCCGGTGAAGGGCGGCAATCCCCTCTTCATAAGCAGCCTGCCAGGCCGCCTCGCTTTCCGCGTCCACGGCGATCATCAGGTCATTCTTGGTGGCATCCCCCGGCACCTGGTACCCAAGAGAGGCCAAAAGCTCCACATTCGCCTGGGTGCCCATGCCGCTTTCCGCTCCCCGCACCCCTTCCATACGGGCGATCTTTTCAGCGGTGCCCATCAGCGTCACGGAATCCACATAGTGGTTTTTCAGGACATATACCTTTTTCATTGGAGAAGGACCTCCTTTTGTATCCCAATGGCCCCGCCGCCTTCCTTTTGCAGTACAAGGCGGTAGGGCTTTTGCGCTTTTTGGGGGAAATCCACCCTGGCATGGCAGCCCAGGCTATCCTCCCGGGCCATGGCGGCCATGGCCACCATCAGCGCGGCGATCATGTCATTTTCCAGGCGCAGGCGCTGGAATTCCTCCGCTTCGTTGGCCCCCCGCAGCCGGCGGGCCTGGACCAGCCCTTCCTCCAACATGCGGACCGACCGCTGCAGGGCGCTTCCCTCCCGCAGGGCATTGGCCCCTTGGGCCAGAGCGCTTTCCATCTCCTGGCGCAAGGCCGGCAAATGGGCCTCTATGGACGGGCCTCCCGCCTCCGGCAAATGGGAGGCGATGGGAGAAAGCTTCCCGCCCTTGGCGTAAGCCGCCGCGCTTCGCCCCGCCCGGGCCCCAAAGACCAGGGTCTCCAGCCCCGCGCTGCCGCCAATGCGGTTGGCCCCATGGAGTCCGCCGGTGACCTCGCCGCAGGCGAACAGGCCGGGCAAAGTGGTAGCGCCACAGGCGTCTATCCTCACGCCCCCCAAAGAGGTATGGGGCGCTGGGGCCAGCTCGATCCATTCCGTGGCCAGGTCGATGCCCACGGCCCCGTACCGCCGCACATAGCTGGCATAGCCCTCCTGGAGGCGCTTTTTGCCCACCCCCGTGGCGTCGAAATACACGCCCCCGTGGGGCGTGCCCCGCCCTGCCGCGATTTCCGCCGCGATGCGCTGGGCCATCACATCCTTTCCCACGCATTCCCCCCTGGGATCATGGGGAAGCATAAACCGCTCCCCGTCCCGGTTCCGCAGCACAGCTCCCTCAAAGAACATCGTGGTGATCACGCTTGTGCCGACCAGCTGCGGCGGCCATACCGCCGCGCTGGGCTCGAACTGCACAAACTCCATATCGCACAGCCGCGCTCCCGCCAAAAGGGCCATGGCCGGGCCATCCCCCCCGGAGTCCCGCTTGTTGGTGGACATGGGGTAGATGCCGCAAAAGCCGCCGCAGGCCAGCACGATGGCGCGGGCCGCGATCCGCACCCACTGGCCGCCGTTTTCCCAGGTATAGGCCAGGGCCCCTGTTGCCCGGCCTTTCTCCACATACAGGCGCAGGGCCCGGGTACGGCCCATCTGCCGCACCCGGGCCCCAAGGGCGGAGCGGAGGGCGGTAAGCACGGCCACGCCGGTTTCATTGCCAATGGACACCACCCTGGGATGGCTGGCCCCCAGGGGCCGAAGAAGCTGGTAGCCGTCCTTCTCCCGGTTGAACTCCAGCCCCATGTCCCGGAACAGCCCTACCATTCCCGTGGCGTCCGCGCACAGTGCCCTGGCCAGGTCCGGATCACTCAGGCCCTGGCCGCTTGCCAGGGTGTCCGCCAGATACGCGTCGGCGGAATCCTGGGGATGAACAGGCACGCTGATGCCATGCACCCAGGGGGACGCGCCCATGCCGTCCTGCAGCATGAGCGTGTCCAGATTTTGGGCCGCGGCTTCCCGGGCCGCCATCCAGCCGGAGAGGCCGCCGCCGATGATGAGGCAATCTGTGGTCATCATACGTCCCAAATCCCGCCCTTGGCCATGGACCCGATATTTTTGGAGAACAGGCGCAGGAAACGGTGGTAATCCCCGCCCGGGAACTCCCATTGGAAGGACTCCAGGCGCTTTTGCATCTCCGCTTCCTCCAGCAGCACATCCATCCTCCGGGCGGGTACGTCAACGGTGATTTCATCCCCGTCCCGCACGATGGCCAGGGGGCTTCCCAGGGCCGCTTCGGGGCTCACATAGCCGATGCTCAGCCCAGAGGTGCCGCCGGAAAAGCGCCCGTCCGTAATGATGGCGCAGGAATCGTACAGCCCGGGCTTGCCCTTGAGCTCCTCCTGGAAGGTGAAGGCGGTGGTGCCGAAGCGGCCCTTCAGCCCCATATACCGCAGGATGATGGCGTCCCCAGCCTGGATTTTTCCGCTCCGCAAGGCCGTCAGCCCCTCCTCCAGGCTGTTGAAGCACTTGGCCTTACCCCGGAAGTGCATCAGCTTGGCGGGAACCGCCGCGATTTTCAAAATGGAGCCTTCCGGGGCCAGGTTGCCGTACAAAACGCCGATGCCCGGCTCCTTCATCACGGGGTTGTCCAACGCGCGGATGCAATCCGCGTTGTAGACCACGCTGTCCTTCACGTTTTCCGCGATGGTGCGGCCCGTCACCGTCAGGCAATCGCCCTTGAGGCAGGGGAGCATGTTTTTCATCAGCGCGGGCATTCCCCCCGCCAGGTCGAAATCCTTCACGGAGTATTCGCCGCCGGGCATCAGGTGGCTCAGCAGGGGAACGGCGTTGGAGGCCTCGTCAAAATACTTCCACCAGGGCAGGTCGTACCCGGCTTCATAGGCGATGGCGGGCAGGTGCAAGATCAAATTGGAGGACCCGGCCACGGCGATATTCACCGCGATGGCGTTTTGGATGGCCTCCACCGTCATGATCCGGCGGGCGGTGATGCCCTGCTCCACCAGGTTCATAATTTGCTTGCCCGCCTGGTAGGCCAGCACCCGGATCTGGCTGGAAACCGCGCTCATGCTGGAGTTACCCGGAAGGGTCAGGCCCATGGCCTCGGCCATCATGCACATGGAGTTGGCGGTGGTCATGGAGGTGCACGCGCCGCAGATGCCCCAACTGCTGGCGATGAGGCCGTTGTACTCCTCCATATCCATCTTGCCCTCGGCGGCGGTGCCCACCTTGTCCTGGGCGCGGATGTGCACCACCTCCTCCCCCCGGAACTGCCCCAGGGGCATGTAGCCTCCCGTGACGATGATGGTGGGGATGTCGATGCGGGCGGCCCCCATCAGGTGCCCGGGCACGATGGAATCGCAGGTGGACAGCATCACCATGCCGTCAAAGAAGTTGCCCTCCACGGTGAGCTCCACCTGGTCCGCGATGCAGTTGCGGCTGGGGATTTCAATGTACTTGGGGTCCTTGAGCACCATGCCGTCGCAGATGGCGGTGGTCATCACCTCCAGCGGCAGCCCGCCCGCCTCCCGCACGCCCTGCTTTACCCGCTCCGCCAGGGCGCTGAGGTGCACATGGCCGGGGTTGTACTCGTTCCAGCTGTTCACAACGGCGATCAGGGGGCGCTTCAGTTCCTCCTCGCTGTATCCCATGCCAAGCATCAGCCCCCGGCGGCATTCCGACGCTTCCCCAAACTCCCAGTTGCTGCGCATGTCCTTGTATGTCTTTTTCATGATGAATCCTCCTTCCATTCCCTGTGGCGTTAAAAGGCCTCGTCCAGCATGCTGTCGATGGAGCCGTCAATGGACTGGCCCCCGTCGATGAAAATGGTTTGCCCCACGATGAAGCGGCTTTTTTCCTTGTCCGCCAGGAAGAGCACCATGGGGGTGATGTCCTCGGACACGCCGCCATGGCCGGCGGGGATTTTGCGGTTGAACCCCTGGAGGTTCTTGTCCGAATACCGGCTCATGATATGGGTGTAAATCAGGCCCGGAGCGATGCAGTTCACGTTGATGCCGTACCGGATCAGCTCCACGCCGATGGCTTTGGTAAACATGTTCAGCCCCGCCTTGCCGGCGGTGTAGGGCAAGGCCTTGCGGCGCACCCAGGTGACCTTGCTGTGGATGGAGGAGATGTTGATGATGGCCCCCTGGGTGCCCTTGCTCACCATATCCTTGGCCGCGGCCCGGGAGCAGTAGGCGGCGGAATTGAGGTTCAGGTCGATCTGGCTGTCCCAGTACTCCATGGGCATATCCACAAAGGGCCCCGGCGGAATTTTCAGCGCGCCGCCCGCGTTGTTCACCAGCACGTCGATCTTGCCAAAATGGGCGATGAACCCGGCGATCATGGCTTCGCACTGCTCCCGCCGGGATACGTCGGCCTGAAACAGCTGGGCGTCCGCTCCGGCCTGGCGGCACTGCTCCGCCACCTCCTGGGCGTCCCCCAACGAGGACAGGTAGTTGACGCCCACGTCATACCCTTCCTTGGCAAAGGCCAGCGCGCAGGCCGCGCCGATGCCGTGGGATGAACCGGTGACCAGTACGGATTTTTTCATGGGAGCCGATCTCCTTTTTTCATATATTCCACAACCGTATGCAAAGGGAGGAACAGGTGCTGTGGTTCCGCGCCGCCGATGTGGCGGATCAGGGCCCGGGCAATCACGGAAGCCTCCGTTTCTCCGGCTGCCATCATGCCCCGGACAAAGCCTTCATCCCGGGCAGCGGCCCTGTGGCAGGCCCGCAGGTACCGGCGGGAGGCCTCCGGGCCTATGGCCTCCGCCCCCAAGGGCAGGTAAGGATGCCCGCAGACGATGTGGTGGATATCCATCTCCATCAGCCGCTCCAGGGAGCGGACGTAGGCCTCCGGGTCCATCAGCAAGGCGCAGCCCTGGGATACGGTGCCGTTCAGCTGCAAGGAATCCCCGGTGATCAGCGTGCGGCTGCGCCCATCCCAGTAGCAGCAGCTGTCCGTGTCGTGCCCCGGGGTGTGCACAAGCCGCACAGGCCCCAATTGGTCCCCGTCCTCCAGGAGGCGGTCCGGCACAGCGCCCTGGAGAATGGCCGGGGGAGGCGGGCTGTGGGCGGGAAACCGGGCCCGGATCTCCTTGGAATAGGCCAAGGGCTCCTCCATGCGCCGCGCCGAGGCCCGGAACACCGCAAGGCCCGTGCCCGGCGAAAGCTGGAGAATCCTGGCACAGCCGCCCACGTGATCCCCATGGATATGGGTCATGGCCAGCCAGGCGATGTCCCCAAGGCCCAGGCCCAGCCGGGCCAAGGCGGGCACCAGGCATTGGTCAACGGTATCGGCGCCGCCTCCGCTGTCAATGAGGATGTTCTCCTCTCCCCGCACCAAGGTGACCCCTGTCCAGCAGCCGGGGAAAGGCATGGCCAAACGGTACACATCCGGGGCCATTGGTTCAAATACCGCCACTTTACAACCCCCGCCCATCACGATGACTATGGTTGTTATTCTAGGAAAAACCCGGGGCCGCCTCAACGTGAAAAAAGCCCACGGCCCCGTCCAACTTTTCGTCTTGCATTCCGCGTGCGCATGGTATAATATATTATACTCACTTTGGTAGTGATCAAAGAGGCGATGGGAGAGCAGCTTTCATGCGCGGGCAAACCATCCCGGTGTTTTATGAGGAAAAATCCGCCTCCTCCACCCAATACATGCGTATTTTGCAAGGGATACGGAGCGCGGCCAACCGTTGCTGCGCCCATATGGAGCTCATCTCCCAGGAAAACCCCAGGGACATGGATTTTGACGCCATGCCCCCCGTGGTCATTGTGACCGGGGCCAGCATGCCCCTGATCCAAAGCACCATTGCCCTTCTGCGGGAGCATGGCCGCCGCGCCGTGCTGGCCGGTACGGACTCGGAGCAATTCGGGCATGACGTATCCTGCGCCACCCCCTCACGCCGCACGGAAACCCAGCAGCTGGTGAACTATCTGTATCGCTGCGGCAGGAAAAGCATCGCTTTGGTGGGCTTTGGGGAAAACTCCATCAACGACACCTTCCGCCTCCACGCCGCCATGAGCGCCGTGGCCGCATGGGGGCGGTTTTTGACCGGCGGCGATGTCTATCAATGGCACAAGGACCCTCAGGAGAGCTTTGCGGGGTTCCTCCCCAAGGCCCGGCAGTATGATACCGTAATCTGTCCCAACGACATCACCGCCATCTGCTTCATGAACGAATGCAAACGCCGGGGCCTGGTGATCCCCCGGGACCTGTTCGTGGCCTCCTTTGGCAATGCCTCCGTGGGGCGCTTTTACCGCCCTTCTTTGACCTCCATGACCATGGACATGCTTTGCGTTGGGGAGCAGGCCTTCCAGGTGTGGCGCTTTTTGATGGATAGCGGCGGCGGGCCCCAGGCCGCGCTGAAAATCACGGTGCCAAGCCGCATTTTGGTGCGGGAAAGCACGGCTGGGCAGCAGCTGCAGCCGGGGGGCGTCCCCGACCAGCCTGCCTTGCGGGAGGACCTTTTTTACGAGCACCCCACGATTTCTGTGCTGGTGCGGCTGGAAAAATGCATTTCCCAATGCGATGAGATCGACATGCGCATCATCGCGGGCATCATGCAAGGGGACAGCTACGAGCAGATCGCGGATTCCCTGTTCATCAGCGCCAGCACCCTGCGCTACCGCCTCAACCGGATTTTCGCCAACGCGGACGTATCCCGCCGGGGGATGTTTGAGGCCTTGGTGCGGGAGCATCTTGGGGAGGGGAACCCCTTTGCCCTTCAGGAGTAATGCGGAGGCTTCCCGCAAGGGGGGATGCCCCGGCATGAAAATATAAAATGATATATTATACCACCATCAGGCCCCGGGCACAAGGCGGATTTTCCCGCGCCCTGTGCCCTTCTTTTGCCTTTGACAGCAAAAACAACCGCCGTCTATACTGTACCATAGCAGGACAAGCGCGGGAGGCGGACATATGGATACCATGCAGTGGGTCTTGAAAAGCAAAATCATCGCCATCGTACGGGGAATGCCCGGGGAGCATATCCAAAACCTGGCGGAGGCGCTGTTGGCGGGGGGCATCGACCTGGTGGAGGTGACCTTTGACCAGGCCAGGCCGGAGACCTGGGTTGAAACGGCCCAGGCCATCCGCCGGCTGTCGGTTCACACGCAAGGGCGCGTTTTGCCCGGCGCGGGAACGGTGCTGTCCCAGGAGCAGCTGAAGCTGGCCCGGGACGCCGGGGCCCGCTATATCATCACCCCCAACACAAACCCCGGCCTCATCGGCGCGGTGAAATCCGCCGGCCTCGCATGCTTTCCCGGGGCCCTGACCCCCACGGAGATCGTAGCGGCCCGGGACGCGGGCGCGGACGCGGTGAAGGTGTTTCCGGCGGGGCAGCTGGGCCCCGGTTACCTGAAAGCCATCCGGGCTCCCCTGTCCCATATCCCCCTCATGGCGGTGGGCGGCGTTACGGAGCGCAACGCCGGGGATTTCCTGTCCGCGGGCTGCGTGGGCCTGGGGGTGGGCGGCAACCTGGTGAATCAGGGCTGGATCGCCCAGGGGCAATGGGAAAACATCACGGCCCTGGCCCGGGAATACAGAAAGGCGGTGGACGCGGTATGAAGCGGATTGTGACCTTCGGGGAAATCATGATGAGGCTCAACCCTGAGGGATATTTAAAATTTGTGCAGGCGGACAGGTTGGAAGCCAGCTATGCCGGGGGCGAAGCCAACGTGGCGGTTTCTTTGGCCAACTACGGGCACGAGGCCGCGTTTTGCAGCAAGGTGCCGGCCCATGAAATCGGCCAATGCGCGGTGAACGCCCTGCGGAAGCACGGGGTGGACACCGCCTGGATGCTGCGGGGCGGCGCCAGGCTGGGGGTCTATTATGTGGAAAAGGGCGCTTCCCAGCGGGGCAGCAAGGTCATCTACGACCGGGCCCACTCGGCGGTGGCCCTGGCAAAGCGGGAGGAGTTTGACTGGGCATCCATCCTGGCCGGCGCGGATTGGTTCCATTGGACGGGGATCACACCGGCCCTGGGGGGCCAGCTGCCGGACATCACTTTGGACGCGCTGCGGGAGTGCGGGAAAAAAGGCGTCACTGTCAGCTGCGACCTGAATTACCGCGCCAAGCTGTGGACCCGGGAGCAGGCCCGCCAGGGGATGGAAAGGCTGATGCCCTATGTGGACGTGCTGATCGCCAACGAGGAGGACGCCAAGGATGTCTTTGGGATCGAGGCCCAGGGCTCCGATGTGCAAGGCGGGCAGCTGAACCATGAAGGCTACGTGGACGTGGCAAAGCAGCTTCTCCAGCGCTTTGGCTTCCAAAAGGTCGCCATTACCCTGCGGGGCTCCCTCAGCGCCAGCGAAAACCATTGGGCCGGGATGCTTTTGAGCGGCGGAAAGGCGTATTTCTCCAAAAATTACCTCATCAGGATCGTAGACCGGGTGGGCGGCGGCGACAGCTTTGGCGGCGGGCTGATCCACAGCCTGCTGAAGGGCATGGAGCCCCAGGAGGCCATTGAGTTCGCGGTGGCCGCTTCCTGCCTGAAGCAGACCCTTGAGCATGACTTCAATTTGGTGTCCGAGGCGGAGGTATTGGCGCTGGCGGGCGGAAACGCCTCCGGCAGGGTGCAGCGGTAGCGGGGAGCGCGGGGATCAGGACGAAAGAGCGGAGGGATACGGCATGGCTTCCAACCAGCGGCACATAGGGGTAGGGGTTGTGGGGGCGGGACAGTTTGCCAAGGAGTTCATCGGCCTGTTCAAAATGCATCCCTATACCCGGCAGGTGTACATCACGGACCTGATACCGGAGCGCAGCCGGGCCCTGGCCAGGGAATACGGCGTAGAGGTGATGGACTCCTTTGAGGACATGCTGGCCAGCGACCAGGTGGACAGCATCGCCATCTTCGTGCAGCGGCACCTGCATGGCAGCCTGGCGCTGAAAGCCCTGGAGGCGGGGAAGAACGTATACTCCGCCGTGCCCATGGGCACCAGTATCGAGGAATGCGAGAAGATCATCCGCATGGTGGAGAAAACCCGCAAAATCTACATGATGGGAGAGACCTGCTATTACTTCCCCTGCGCCTGCTTCTGCCGGGAAAAGCACAGGGCGGGGGAATTCGGCCGTTTTGTGTATTTGGCCAGCCAGTATTATCACGACATCGCCGGGTTTGATTTCCAATATACAGCGGGGGAGCATTGGCGCAAGGAGGCGGGGATCCCGCCCATGTACTACCCCACCCATTCCTTTGGCATGGCGGTTTCTGCCAGCGGCTCCTATGTCACCAGCCTGTCCGCCTATGGCTACCGGGACCAGGAGGAGGACGGCATCTTCGGGGAGGGGAACAACTACTGGGACAACCCCTTCTCCAACGTGGCGTCCTTATGCAGGCTGGCCAACGGGGGCATGGCCCGGGTCAGCGAGTTCCGGCGCATTGGGCTGTACAAGCCCAGCTCCTATATTTCCGCGTTTTACGGCACCAAAGGCGGATATGAGTATTCCAACGCCCAGCACTTGATGGAAAAGAAGCTGTATCCGGACAAGGAAGACGTGGCCCTCCTGGATGTGAGCGATCTGGTAAACCCGTCGGAAATGACGAAAAACAAGCACCTGCCAAACTACATGGAGCTGGTGGCCAACAACAACTGGACAAGCGCCTCCACCGCGCCCATCCAGCCTGTGCACCGCCTGCCGGAGGAATACCGCGCCCTGAAAAACGGGCACATGGGCACGCACCAGTTCTTGACGGACGATTTCCTCAGGGCCGTGCACACCGGGAAGCTGCCGCCCTGTAACGCCTGGTACGCGGCCCGCGGCAACATCCCCGGCCTCGTGGCCCATGAATCCGCCATGAAGGGCGGCGCGCAACTGGAGGTGCCGGACTTTGGGCCGCCCCCGGCGGACTGGCCCATGCTGTATGAAGAGGAACAGGAACCGTAACATCTGCCCCCGGGCCTGTATGCCGGGATGCCCACGTGGTATAATGGCATAACCAACGGGGGTTTGCGGAGGGTTGAGGAGGGCTGGCATGTACCGCTTGATTATCATTGATGATGACGTGGACGTTTGCAGCAACCTGGCGAATTATTTCCCCTGGAAAGAGACGGGGTTTCAGCTGATGGAGCGGTTTTATGACGGCTACGCCGCCTACCAATATCTGCTGGAAAACACCGTGGACGTGATTTTCTGCGACATCAAGATGCCGGTGATGAACGGCCTGGAAATGGCGGAAAAGCTCTGCATGATGAACCGGGAGGAGATCATGGTCTTTGTCAGCGGCTACAAGGATTTTGAGTACGCCCGCAAGGCCATGGAATACGGTGTGAAGTACTACCTCCTCAAGCCCGTCACCTATCAGGAGATCAAGGAAAAGCTGGTGGAGATTTCGGCGCTGCTGCGCAAGAAGTACGACAGCCCCCCGCCCCAGGGGGAATGCATCAGCCACAGGCAAATCGACCGGATCAAAAACTATGTCCGGGCCAATTACCGCACCGCCAGCCTGGTCACCGTGGCGGAGTACACCAATATGAACCAGTCCTACCTGTCCCGCTATTTCAAGAAAAACACCGGGGAGAACCTCTCCAGCTATATCACCCGGGTCCGCATGAAGCAGGCCATCCGCCTGCTGCAGGACGAGCGGCAGAAAAACATCTATACCATCGGGGAGCAGGTGGGGTATACCAACGCGGCCCGCTTTGCCCAGGCCTTCAGCAAGCACTACGGCGTGACCCCGAACGAGTACCGCAACGACTTCAGCAAAATCCGCATACCGGAAGACGGACATGACTAACGGCAAGAAGGCGAAAGCCGCCAAAAGCTTCCTGTGGATGAGGACGATTTTGGTCGTGCTCATGATTTTGCTGATCGTGGCCTACGGCTTTTTGCGCATTTACATGAGCTTTGAAAAGCAGCGCATCGGAGCTGAGGAGCTCAAGGAAACCGTGGTATCCGTGGCGGGGGTCTTCAACCAGCGGGAGTATTATCTCATGCCGGACACGGCCTATATGGTGAAGCTGGAGCCGGGCTTTTACCGCAGTGAAAGGGCGCTGCAAAACTACCCCAACAAAGAGCTGCTGCGCAGCCTGAACGATATCCGGGGCAATATTGAAAAGGGGGTGAAGTACAACCCCCTGATTCAGTCTGTCTACGTCATGCTGGAGGACCCGGCGGCGCCCTATGTCATCGCCAACGGAGCCTCCGTCCGCAAGATGGACATGCACGATACCCAGTGGATGGACGCCTGCCGAGGCATGGCAGGGACCAAGATGATCGAGTGGAGGGAGCTTCCCCTGTCCTATACCCGGAGCACCAAGGCCGTCACCCACTATACACGCGTGCAGTCCGTGGATTGGATCGACGGGCGCCTGGTGGGGGGATACATTGTGGTGAACTACCATTTTGACGCCATCCTCAACATCATCCGGGCGGATTTGCGCTACGGCGAAACGGCCGTGCTGTATCACCGGCAGTCCGGGGCGTCCTTGGTGGTGAAAAGGGATGAGGCCGCCCAAAACGAGGGGCTGCTTCAGGAGTTGCTCCAGACCTTGCGGGAGGGGGACGCCAAGGCGGCCAAGCCCGTTTTTTTCCAAAAATACGGGCAGCTGGTGCACATCGCGGATGTGGAGGATACGGGGCTGACCATCGCCCTGGCCAAAGAGGATGTGCAGATGAACCGCTTTATGGACAATATCCAGATCAGCTTTGTTTCGGTGCTGATGGTGCTGCTGGGGCTGATGCTGCTTTTTTACCTGTACAGCCACCACCAGTACCGCAGGTACATTGCCGGAGTCGTGCGCCTCATCCACGCCCTGGATGAAAACCAAGGGACCGAAACCACGGAGAGGCTGCCCAACCTCACCGTACAGATGCGGGATACCGAGGATTTGCAGATCATAGCGGAAAAGCTTCTTTCCCATACCATGGATATCAACGAGCTCCGCAACACGCTGATGTCGGAAAAAATGCTCCGTTCCGAAGCCGAGATGCTCTACGGCCATGCCCAAATCAACTCCCACTTTTTGCTCAACACGCTGGATTCCATCTATTGGGCCAGCGTGCGGAGCCGGGGCTTTGACGCGGGGGAATCCCGGATGATTGAAAAGCTGTGCAGAATCTTGAAATATGCCCTGGACGCCTCCAGCATGACCGCCACCCTGCGCCAGGAGCTGGAATACGCGGAGGAGTATTTGGATATCCAGCAGATTCGCAGGAACAGGCCCATCCAAGTGACCTGGAGCATTCCGGACGCGGCCCTGGACGCCAGCGTCAGCAAGCTGATCATGCAGCCCATTTTGGAAAACAGCATCCAGCACGGGGCCCATAAGGACAAGGAAGCGGGTATGGCGATCCATATTTCCGCCTTCCTGAACGGCCAGGATTTGCATGTGCGCATGGAGGACAATGGATGCGGCTTGCCGGAGGAGGTCATGGAAGAAATGATGGAGCAGTTCATGGAGAGCAAGCCTGTGCGGACCCGGCACATCGGCATGGCCAACGTGAACCGCAGGATTCAGGTGCTCTATGGGAGCGGCTACGGGATCCGCCTGTCCCGCTCCTCCCTTGGGGGCCTGTGCGCGGAATTGGTCATGAAAACCGGGGATGGCATATCCAGCCAATGAACAAGGTAAAGAATTGTGCATGAAATACAAAAAAAAGCACAGAAAAGGCAAATAGAGGACGTTTCGCTTCAGCGCCAAAACCAGTACCATATTCATCATAGCAAGGCCCGGGCGCCGGGCCGCATGTGGAAAGCCACAAAGGGAACAGAATTGAAGGAGGATCACCATGAAGAAAATCATCTCGGTAGCGCTGTGCCTGGTACTGGCGCTGGGCCTGCTGGGCAGCGCGGCGGCCCAGGCGGACAAAACCCCTGTGACCCTTTCCCTGTGGGTATGGGATGACGCGCAGGTTCCCCCCACCCAGAAGATGATCGACGCCTTTACGGCGGAATACCCCTGGATCACCGTGGAGATCACGTCCATCGCCGGCGTGACGGATTATAACATCAAGATGCAGTCCGTCATCGGCACCCCGGACGCCCCCAGCGTGTTCTGGATGAATTTCAACCTCTCCCGGGAGTACATCCCCATGGGCTTTGTCCAGGACCTCACGGACTTCATGGCCGCCGACCAGAGCTTTGACCTGGGCTCCTTAAACGCCGGCATCACCGCGGCCTACACCGTGGACGACCGCCATTACGCGGTGCCCAAGGATACGGACTCCTTCGCGGTGTTCTACAACAAGGCCCTCTTTGACGCGGCGGGCGTGGCCTATCCCCAGTCGGATTGGACCATCGCGGACTTTGCCGAGACCGCCAAGCTGGTCACCACGGATACCGTCAAGGGCTGGACCAACTCCACCTCCGACCGCCCCTGGTACAATTTCATCTGGGGCAACGGCGGCGAGATTTACAGCGCGGACGGCATGGAGACCGTGATCAATTCCCCCGAGGCCGTGGAAGCGGTGCAGATTCTGATGGATATGATGAACAACGGCTATGCCTTCAACGGCGCGCAGCTGGCCGAGGTGGACGTGATGTCCTCCTTTAGCTCCCAGATCGCCGCCATGACCATGGACGGCTCCTGGATGATCTCCCAGTACGCGGAAGCCCTGGGCGAGAACCTGGGCATTGTGGAGGTTCCCAGCGGCAAGGCCGGCAAGGGAAGCGCGGGCCACGGCATCGGCTACGCCACCACCACCGCCAACCCGCACCTGGAGGAGACCTGGCTGCTGCTCAGCTTCCTGGGAAGCGACAAGGCCCAGGAGATGCAGGTCGAGGTGGTCATCCCGGCCGCCAACGCCGCCGCCAGCGTTTGGGAGGACGTCTATCCGGACCAAAACCTCAAGGCCTTCGTCAACGCCCTGGAGTATTCCCGCCCCATCCCGCTGGCAGGGGCCAACCCCAGCCTTGCCCGCAAAGCGTTCCAGGAGATCGTGGGCAACATCCTGGCGGGCATGTACCCCGATGCCCAGGCGGCCCTGGACGACGCAAAGGCCGTGATGGACGAGGCCATCGGCTCCTGACGCGCCACACCTTGCGCCATATTGCATACAACGATGGGGAAACCGGCTTTGGCTGGTTTCCCCATCATAGAAAGGTGGCATTTTCATGAGAACGCTTGGTAGGCGGTATGACAGAAAGGAAGTGGCGACCGCCTTTGTCTTTCTGCTTCCCCTGGTGGCGGGCATCATTCTGTTCTTTGTCATTCCCATTGCCCAGGCCTTTTTCTATTCCCTGACCAAGTGGAAGGGCGTGGGCCCCATGGCCTTTGTGGGCGTGGAAAATTTCCTCAAGCTGTTTGGGAACGACAGCAAGTTTGCCGGTGAATTGCGCAACACCTTCGTCTTTGTCTTTGGCTCCGTGCCGCTGACGCTGATGATCGCCTTGGCGATCGCGGCGCTGATGAACACCGTGCGCAAGGGCGTGGGCGCCTACCGGGTGATCTACTTTCTGCCCAATGTCACCATGGTGGCGGTGGTGGCCATGATTTGGAAATGGCTGCTGAACTCCCAATACGGCATTGTGGACACGGTGCTGGACTTTATGTTTGGCATCCGCCCCGCCTGGCTGGGGGACACCAACCTCACCATGCTTTCCATGTGCATGATCGGCATGTGGTCGGGCATGGGGTATTGTATCGTCATCCTCACCGCCGCGCTTCAAAACATCGACAAGAGCTATTATGAGGCGGCCACCATCGACGGGGCCAACGGCTTTCAGCAGTTCCGCCGCATCACCGCGCCGCTGGTGACCCCCACCATTTTCTTCTTGCTGATCACCCGCGTCATCCAAGCCTTCAACCAGTTCGACCTGGTGTATATGCTGGTGCCCACCGGAACCTACGGGCCCATTCACCGGAGCCTGGCCACCGTGGTATTCGGCATTTATGATTCCGCGTTCCAGAACTTCGCCATGGGGTACGCCTGCGCCAAGGCGGTGATCCTGTTCGTCATCATCATGCTGGTGACCTTCGTCCAGTTCCTCGGTGAGAAGCGCTGGGTAAAATATTGAGGAGGAGGATGGGAGATGGAGCTTCAAAAGAGCAAAACCTCTTTGTTTGTAACGCATCTTGTGCTGATGCTGGGCGTGATCCTTACCCTGTTTCCGTTTTTGTGGATGCTGCTATCCTCGTTTAAGTCAAACATCGAGGTCATCCAGGTGCCGCCCACGGTTATCCCCGCCCAGTGGGTGCTGGATGGCTACAAGCGCGTGCTGGAGCGCAACATCGTCACCCCCTACCTCAATACCGTGATCGTGTCGGTGTGCATTGTGGGCTTTCAGCTGCTCACGGGCTCTATGGCGGCCTATGCCTTTGCCAGGCTGCGCTTTCCCTTCAAAAACGCGCTGTTTGCCCTGATCCTGTGCATGATCATGGTGCCCAGCCATATGACGCTGATCCCCAAATTCAAGCTGATCAGCGGCATGGGCTTTGGGAATACGCTGTTTGGCATCATGCTGCCCAACGCCATCAGCGTGACGGTGACCTTCTTTTTGCGCCAAAGCTTCCTGTGCTTTCCCAAGGAGCTGGAGGAGGCGGCGGTGCTCGACGGCTGCTCCAGGCCGCGCATTCTCACCCGGATACTCATTCCCCTGAACCAGGGCATCCTCACCGCCATGGGGGTCATGGTGCTGCTGTTCGCCTGGAACGACCTGCTGTGGCCCACCGTCATTGTCACCAGCGAGAAGAACCGGGTGCTGTCCATGTTCATCGCGCTGTGCAAGGGCCAGTATGTGACGGACTACGGGTTTTTGATGGCTGCCAGCGTTTGCGCCGTGCTGCCGATGATTGTGGTCTACGCCATCTTCCAGAAGGCGTTCGTGTCCTCCATCGTCATGTCGGGCATTAAGGGATAAGGAGAAGGGTATGGCCATTTTGTTTGGTGAGGATGGCCGCAAAGGGCAGCGCCCCCAGGGGGACCCCTTTGGCGCCCGCATGGGGGTCACGGGCTACATGCCGCTGGAGGGCGCTTGCGGCATCGCTTTGGATGAGGAGGGGCAAACCGCGTATATCGCCGCCAAGGGCTGCCTGGAGGTGGTTGATTTGCGAAACCCCTCCAAGCCCGGCAGCCTGGGCAGGCTGCCCCTCCGGGGAAACGGGCGGCAGGTTGCCCTGGGACAGGGCATTGCCTGCGTAACCGCCAGGGAGGACGGCCTGTTTGTATGCGATGTAAGCGATCCCACGGCGCCGGCGCTGCTGGCCCATTATGATACGGTGGAACTGGCCACAGGCATCTGTGTCAGCGGAGCTTACTGCTTTGTGGCCTGCCGCCACATGGGCGTGGAAATCATCGACATATCCGCGCCCTCCTCCCCCAGGCATGTGGCAAGCGTGCTGGCGGGGGAGGCCCAGTCCGTCTATGTGCATGACGGGCTGATGCTGGTGGGCGCGTGGGTGGAGCGCCAGGTGATTGTGTTCGACATCCGCGACATCCAAAACCCCAGGCGGCTGTCCGTGTGCGAGCTGGACGGCTACGCGGACGGGATATGCATGCGCGGCAACCTTTGCTACGCCGCCACAGGGCACCACGCCAGGCGGTTGAAAAACCGCGTGAAGTATGCCAATGCCGAGTATGTGTCAGCGGAAATGCTGGAGGATGGCTATGGCCGCGGCCATGGGCTGGAGCTGTTTGACCTGTCGGACCCCATGCGGCCCCGCTTTTTGTCCAGGGTGAAGGCGCCCCCGTTTTTTTATGGGGCCCAGGATATGTGGAGCGTGTATGTGTGGGGGAACACCGCCTACCTGGCAAGCTCCTGGATGGGGGTATTCGCCATTGACGTGGCGGACAAATCCGCGCCCCGCATCACCACCCATTACCGCCTGCCCCCGGTCTATGGGGAGGCGTACCCATGCCAGGCCTCCATCCAGCAGCTGTGCGCCCCTGTGAACGGCATCGCGGCGGGAGGCGGGCAGCTGTACGCCGTCAGCCTGTTGAAAGGGCTTTACATCATCGACCATCTGAACCTCCTGGGCGGACAGGGGGAGCCAAAGGCCAGCCCTTCCCTCAAACCTGCGGGGCTTGAGGCATCCTCCTCCATGAGGGAGGACGCAAGGAGTGTATTCCGCACGGGGGGACAGGTGCACGGGGTCGCCTTTGACGGGGATTGCGCCGTTGTGGCCGCCGGCACGGAAGGGCTGTTTCTGCTGGAGCCAAAGCGTGCTTGGGGCGCGGTGGGGCATGCGCAAACAAAAGGCTTTGCCATGGATGTCCGCTGCGCGGGGGGCGTGGTTTTCGCGGCTTGCGGCAGGGGCGGGTTTTCCATCCTCCGCAGGGAGGGGGCGGGCTTGCTTCCCCTGGCAATTATGGACTTTGAAGCCCCTGTCCGGCAGGTGGTTCTCTGCAAGGGAAACCTGGCCGCTTTGCAACTGGGCACGGATTCCGTGGCGTTTGTGGATGTGTCCGACCCGGCCGCGCCAGGGCTGTTGTGCGTCCATGACAGGCTGGGAATGCTGTATTACAAGAACATCGTCCGGGGCCTGTATGAAGGCAGGTTCGCCGTGGTGACGCCCCTTGCGCCCAAAACCGTCTACTTTGACCTCTCAAACCCCTCCGGCATCCGCCGGATCGACTGCGCGCCGGAGCGCCTGTTCTGTCCGCTGGAGGACGGCATGGCCATAGACGGAAGAACCTGCCTGACGCTGGCGGAAGGGGCCTTTACCATCGCCGGAAGAAGCATGGAGCCGGCCAGCGTTCCCGGCATGGAGCTGAAGGGCTGGCCCTTCCTGCGGGAGGGCATTCTGTACCTTGTGAACAGGCGGGAAGGAACCCTGACGGTGATTGACATCCGGCAGGAAGCCTCCCCCAGGTGGCTGCGAACCTATGAAGGCCTTGGACATCCGGAGGAGGTTTCCTGGTTTGAAGGGAAAGCCTGCCTTCCCTGTGGCCATCAGGGCCTGCTTGTATTGGAGGACGCATAAATGGAGAAGTACATGAAGGAGACCAGGGACATCCCGGTAAAAAGCCCGTATGACGTCATTGTGGCGGGAGGCGGCATTGGCGGCGTGGCGGCGGCCCTCAGCGCGGCCAGGCGCGGGCTGCGGGTATTGCTGATGGAGAAAAGCGCCGTGCTGGGGGGGCTTTCCACCCTGGGGCTGATCAACTGGTACGAGCCTCTGTGCGACGGGGAAGGAAACCAGCTTGTGGCGGGCATTGCCCAGGAGCTGCTGGAGCTATCCATTCAATACGGATACGACAACCTTCCAAAGGAATGGGGCGGCTCCGGCAATGAGCGGGCCCATGACATAGGCAGGTACGCGACCCTGTTTAATCCCGCCATGTTTTCACTGGCTTTGAACGCCCTCCTGGTAAAAGAGGGCGTTGGCATGATGTATGATATGCTTGCCTCCTATCCGGTGATGGAGGGGCGGACCTGCCTGGGCGTCATCGGGGAAAGCAAAGGCGGGCGCGCCTTCTACCCCGCCCAGGTGGTGGTGGACGCCACAGGGGACGCGGACCTGCTGCACCGGGCCGGGGTGCCTTGCACAACAGGGAAGAACTATCTGACCTATATTGCCCATGGCTGCACCCAAAGCAGCATGGAAAAAGCCCTCGGCCGAAGGGATATGGTTTGGCTGAACGGGCCGGGCTTTTCCGCCGGCTCGGATTTGAACGGGAACGGGCATCCCGAAGGCACGCCGTTGTTTGAGGGGGTCAATGGGGAGCTGGTTTCCCGGTACATCCAGCAGGGCCAGAGCCTTCTGTTTCACAAGCTCACAGGCGGAGCAAAGGGCGAAAGGTGCCTGTATACCTTGCCTGGAATGGCTCAGCTGCGCACCACCCGCTGCCTGGCGGGGGCGGATGCCTTCCAGGGCATAGACGGGAAAAAAGAGCAGCATTCCATCGGGACCACAGGCGACTTCCGCTATCCTGGCCGTTACTACGACATCCCCGCCGGTGTGCTGTACCATGGGGATTACCCCAACCTCCTGGCGGCGGGCAGGGTGGTGAGCGCCAAGGGGGACGGGTGGGAAATTACCAGGGTGATCCCCACATGCGCCCTCACAGGCCAGGCCTGCGGCATCTATGCCTGGCGGATGGTACAAAGCGGGCTTCCCGCCGCAAAGGTAGACGTACCCGCGGTGCAACGGTCCCTGCGGGAGGATGGGGTGCGCATTCATTTTGACGAGGCCCTGGCGTGAGGGAGGAACATCGCTGAATCGAGGTGTTTGGGTGAGGATTTTCGTATGCGTCAAGCAGGTGCCCTCCACCAACAAGGTGCAGGTGGATGAAAAAACAGGGGTTTTGAAACGGGACGGGGTGGCCGGCAAGATGAACCCCTATGACCTGTTTGCCCTGGAGGCGGCCCTGCGCCTGCGGGAGGAGCTGGGCGGCCCTATCACCGTGGGGGCCATGGGCCCGCCCCAGGCGGAGGCTGTCCTCAGGGAAGCCTTCTGGATGGGCGCGGACGAAGGGTATCTGTTTTCTGACCGCCGCCTGGGCGGCGCGGACGTACTGGCCACCAGTTACACCCTTTCCCAGGCCATCCGCTCCATTGGGGATTTTGACCTGATTGTATGCGGCAAGCAGACCACAGACGGGGACACTGCCCAGGTGGGCCCCGCCATTGCCGAGCACCTGGGCATCCCCCACGCGGCGTGGGTGTCGAAGATCGCGCCGGAAGGAAACGGCCTGCGGGTGGAGCAACAGCTGCAAAGCGTGGTGGAAACCGTGTGGATGCCCTTCCCATGCCTGGTAACCGTAGAGCAGGATATCTGCACCCCTCGCCTGCCCTCTTTGAAGCGCGCCAAAGAGGTGGCGGACCGGCCCATTGTCACCCTGGGGCTGGATGCCTTTCTGGATACCAACCCGGCCCATTACGGCCTCACGGGCAGCCCCACCCAGGTGGAGCGCATCTTTCCGCCGGAGAGCGATATCCGGCGGGAGATGTGGACGGATGGGGACAGGGCGGAGAGATTGCACGGGCTGCTGAAAAAGTGGAAATTTATATAGCTGGGAGGATGGCAATCCATGGCGCAAATCGTGGTAATTGAGCGAAAATGCGACGGCTGCGGGCAATGCGTGGAAAGCTGCCCCTTTGCCGCTTTGGAAATGACGGAAGGCAGGCCCGCCTTTACCGCGGCGTGCAAGGTATGCGGCCTTTGTATGCGGGCATGCCCCAGCCAGGCCATTGTGAAGCTGGAAACCAAGGTGGACAGTGTGGACAAAGCCCTGTGGAGGGGCATTCTGGTGGTGGCGGAGCAGCACGGGGGCAGGCTGCACCCCGTATCCCTGGAGCTCATCGGCAAGGCCCAGGCGCTGGCAAGAGGCACGGATCATCCGGTACACGCCGTGGCGCTGGGGCAAAACATAGGCCCTTGCGCGGAGGAGCTGCGTCATTATGGGGTTTCCCAGGTGGATGTATACGACGATGAAGCCCTGTCCTTCTTCCGGGCGGATGCCTTTGCCTCCTGCGTGGAGGACTGCATCCGGCGGATGAAGCCCTCCGTGGTGCTGGTGGGGGCCACCGCCCTGGGCCGCTCCCTGGCTCCAAGGCTGTCCACCCGGTTTCACACGGGCCTCACAGCGGACTGCACAAGGCTGGAGCTGCGGGAAAACAGCGATCTGGTGCAAATTCGCCCCGCCTTCGGCGGCAACATCATGGCCCAGATCGTCACCCCCCACACCAGGCCCCAGTTCGCCACTGTCCGGTATAAGGTGATGGACGCGCCCCTGCGCAGCGACGCCCCGTCAGGAGAAATCGTCCGGCGGAAAACCCCCAAAGCCGTGGCGGCATCCCCTGTGCGCCACATCTCCACCTGGCCCGTGCCAAAGGCCGCCAACATCTCCGACGCGGAGCTGCTGGTGGTGGGCGGGCGCGGCCTGCAAAAGGAAAGGGATTTGCAGATGGTGAAGGACCTGGCGGCATTGCTGGGCGGCGAGTATGCCGTCACCCGGCCTCTTGTGGAGAAGGGCTGGGAGAGCAGCCTGCGGCAGATCGGCCTGTCGGGCCGCACGGTGCGGCCCAGGCTCCTCATCGCCTGCGGGGTCAGCGGGGCCATACAGTTCACCGCGTGCATGGATCAAAGCGAGCATATCATCGCCATCAATACGGATCAGGACGCGCCCATCTTCCGGGTGGCCCATGTGGGCATCGTGGGGGATTTATACGACATTGTGCCCAGGCTCATGGCGTCCATAGGGAAGGAGGCGGCTGTATGAAGCCGTTCAGGAAGATAGATGCCGGGGACATCCGCTTCTTTCAGGAGGTCATGCCCGGGCGGACGCTGGCGGGAGACCAAATCACCGAGGACTACGGCCGCGACGAGATGACGGAATACGGCCATTTCATGCCGGAGGTGGCTTTGCTTGCGGAAACCACGGAGGAAATCAGCCGGGTGCTTGCCTACTGCAACGGGCGGAACATCCCCGTCACCCCCCGGGGCGCGGGCACAGGGCTGTGCGGGGGCTGCGTGCCCACATGCGGCGGGGTGTTGCTGTCCACTGAGCGGATGAAGAAGGTGCTGGAGGTTGACGCGCGAAACATGACCGCCACGGTGCAGCCGGGGGTGCTGCTGATGGAGTTCCCCAAGGCCCTGGAGGGCACGGGGCTGTTCTATCCTCCAGACCCTGGGGAGAAAAGCGCCACCATGGGCGGCAATGCCATGACCAACGCCGGGGGCATGCGGGCCGTGCGCTACGGCGTCACCAGGGACTATGTGCTGGGCATGGAGGTGGTGCTGCCCAATGGGGAAATCCTGCGCCTGGGCGGCAAGATTGTGAAAAATTCCAGCGGGTACAGCCTGCTGGATCTAATGATAGGCTCCGAGGGCACTTTGGGCATCCTGACGGAGATGACCGTGAAGCTCATCCCCGAGCCAAAGGAGAACCTGTCCGTATTGGCGCCCTTTGACGACCTGGACGCCTGCATCGGGGCTGTGCCCCAGGTGCTGGCCTGCGGCCAGCCCACGGCCCTGGAGTTCATGCAAAAGGAGGTCATCCAGGCTGCGGAGGAATACCTGGGCAAGCAATTCCCGGACGCCTTGGCGGAGGCGTACCTTCTGATCCGCCTGGACGGGGCCTCCCGGGCGACTCTGGAGCCGGAGCTGCGGGAATTGACGGATTTGTTGCTGCAATTGGGGGCCAAGGACGTGCTGCTGGCAGACACGCAGGAGCGGAAAACCTCCATTTGGGACGCCAGAGGCGCGTTCCTGGAGGCCATCAACGGCAGCACCCCTTCTATGGATGAATGCGACGTGGTGGTGCCAAGGGACAAAATCGCCCGGTTTGTGAAGCGAAGCGTGGAGATTGGCAATGAGCTGGGCCTGCGGATCCCGTCCTTTGGGCACGCCGGGGACGGAAACCTGCACATCTATGCCTGCAAGGACGCCTTACCTGACGCGGTGTGGGAGGAGCGGCGGGCCAAAGTGATGGACGCCTTCTACGCCGAGGCCCGGGCCTTGGGGGGCCAGGTGTCCGGAGAGCATGGCGTTGGCCATGCCAAGGCGGCTTATTTGGCGGAGGCCGCGGGGAAGCCCCAGATGGCCCTCATGCGGGGCATCAAGGCCGTGTTCGACCCCAACGGCATCCTGAACCCGGGGAAGGTGGTCGGGTATGCCCAGGATTGACATTCCCTACGGCAGGGGGAAGCTTGCGGCGGACATTCCCTCCCACAGGCTGGCCGGCGTGCTGGAAGCCGGCGACCGCGAACGGGCTGGCGTTACAGGAACTCCAGCGTAAACCTTCGTTCCCAGCGCCCATGGGGCGCGAGGATTTCTGTCCCCTTCCTATCCTCCATTCGGGTGCAGCCGCTGTCCCCCGCATGGATGCTGGTGCAGGGCTCCAGGCAAATCAGCCGGGCCTCGGGCGTTGGCAAGGTCCAGATGGCCATGAAGGGAAACCCCTCCCGATGGATGCGGACGCCACGGTGGTGCCTCCCGCTCTCCAGCATCACCCAGGAGGACCGGATGCCCGTAATGCTTCGGGTATAGTTTGCGAACAGGTCATGGGACAGTGGCCGGAGCTTTGCGCCCCACACGAAGGGCTGCCGCCACCCAAAGGGATTGAAGGACTCCAGCTCTTCCTCCACCTCAAAGCGCAGACGGTAATCCTCAGGCGCGTCCCCCTCCACCAGGGGCCATTTGTAGGCTGTATGGCAGCCAATGCCAAAGGGCATAGGGCTGTCGCCCCGGTTTTCCACCCGGTAGGCCACAGTGAGGGTATTCTCCTGCGCGGTATAGGCCACAGTGAGGCAAAAGGGGAAGGGATACGCTGCCAGCGTCCTTGGGTCGGCCTCCAGCCGGAAAACCGCTTCATTGTCCCCGGTGCCGGCGCATTGAAAATTCCGGTCCGTCACAATGCCATTCAGGCCCATGTGGTAGGCGGTATCCCCCACATAGTAGGTGTCGCTGAGGAACCGCCCAACGATGGGAAACAAAGTGGGCGATGTGCGGGGATAGATGTCCGCTTCCCCCTGCCAGAGGTATTCCAGCCCATCCATTTCTACGCCCTTCAGCTCCGCGCCCAGGGGATTGACATGGATGCGCAAGCGATCGGTATGAATTGTGATGTCTTTCATAGGCTCCCTTTCCTGTGCATGCAAAGCCGGTTTTGAGGAGCTCCCGTGATGCACCCTATGCAGTATAAGGAGCCATGATTTCCCTTGTCAAAGGGAAAAGCGCGCCGCATTCGATGGGAAAATTCATCTTGTGAAGGCTTGCCGATCATGGTAAGATAAGTATTCGGCGGTTTTTCCAGGCAAGGGGCGGTCAACCATCCATTTCAAACGCCTCTCCCCTGCGGTCGTTTTGTCATAAACGAACAGGCCGCTGACCCTTCCTCTGTCAGCGGCCTGCATCCCCTCCGGCCCGGAGGGGGTTTTTTCCATGAAAGCGGCCCAAACCGCTCCGTCCCTTAATCCAAATACTCCTTCAGCTTCGTGCTGCGGCTTGGATGCCGCAGCTTCCGCAGCGCCTTGGCCTCGATCTGGCGGATCCGCTCCCGGGTCACCTTGAACACCCGCCCCACCTCTTCCAAAGTGCGCTGGTGCCCGTCGTCCAAGCCAAAGCGCAGCCGCAGCACCTTCTCCTCCCTGGGAGTCAGGCTGTCCAGCACGTCCATCAGCTGCTCCTTCATCAAGGTGAAGCTGGCGGCGTCCGCCGGGGCGGGGGCGTCCTCGTCGGGGATGAAATCCCCCAGGTGGCTGTCCTCCTCCTCGCCGATGGGAGTCTCCAAGGACACCGGCTCCTGGGCGATCTTGATGATCTCCCGCACCTTGCTCTCGGAGATGTTCATCACATAGGCGATCTCGTCCGGGGTAGGCTCCCGGCCATATTCCTGCAATAGCTGCCGGGACACCCGGATCAGCTTGTTGATGGTCTCCACCATGTGGACGGGGATGCGGATGGTGCGGGCCTGGTCCGCGATGGCCCGGGTGATGGCCTGGCGGATCCACCAGGTGGCATAGGTGGAGAACTTGTAGCCCTTGCGGTAGTCGAACTTGTCCACCGCCTTGATGAGCCCCAGATTCCCCTCCTGGATCAGGTCCAGAAACAGCATGCCCCGGCCCACATAGCGCTTGGCGATGGACACCACCAGCCGAAGGTTGGCCTCGGTGAGCTTGGCCTTGGCCCCCTCGTCCCCCTCCTCCATGCGCTTGGCAATGTCGATCTCCTCCTCGGCGGTCAGCAAGGGAACCTTGCCGATCTCCTTGAGGTACATCCGCACAGGGTCGTCAATGCTGACCCCCTCCGGCACGGACAGGTCGATCTTCTCCGGCTCCACCAGCTCCTCCGCCGGCACGGGGTCAAACTCGCTCACTACGTCCACGCCCATGCTTTCCAGCGTCTCGTAGATTTTGCTCATCTGCTCCGCGTCAATTTCCAGCTCCATGGCCTGGTTGGCCACCTCGTCCCTGGTGACCGCGCCCTTGGCCTTGGCATCCTCGTATAATTCGTTGAGTTTCAGCTTGATCGCCTCGGGCGACTGATGATGGCTCAACTTCATCACTCCTTCCCATGGGAAGCACCGGTTACTTCGTGGGTTTCAGCACGCCCGCCAGCTGCTTGGTAATCTCAAAGGCCCTGGCGCTCTCGGCCTCGCGCTGCTCCGGGGGCAAATGGGGCAACCGTTCCTCAATGCGCCTCAGCTCTCCCTCCAGCTTGTCCAGCCGCATCTTCCGCAAACATTCCTGGGCCATGCGCATCAGGGCCTCGTCGTCCCCCTGGGTGTCGATGCTGAGAATCTGGCTCACCAGGGCCCGGCTCTGCTCGTCGGGCTGCCGCTCCAAAAGCGTTGCCGCGCTTTCCCCCGCGGCCAGGCCCTCGCACAAAGAACGAAGCACAGGGTCCTCAAATTCCTCAGGGGAGACACTTCCAGCGGGCAGCCGCCCCGTGGCGTACACGGCCAGCAAGGTATACGCCGGCCAGTCCACAGAGGCCGACACCTTCGCTTTTTGTTGAAAGCCTTCCCTTTTCTGGGCCTTTGTATGCTCGCGGGGCGGCGAGATCCCGATTTGCGCCAAAAGCACCTCCCGGGTAAACCCGCTTTCCAGGGAAAGCCGTTTCAGGTAGTTTTCCAGCTCCACCGGCTCCCGCACGGCGGCCAGCACCTGGGCGCAGGCTTTTGCGTACTGGGTGCGCCCCTCCTCGGTGCTCATGTCGTGCTGTTCCTTTTCCCGCAGCATCCGGTACAGCACCCCGGAGATGGGCTGCAAGGCCTCAAAGGCCTCCGGCCCCTGCTGGCGGATGAACTCGTCCGGGTCCAGCCCGCCCGGAAAATCCAGCACCCTGGCCGGTACCCGCTCCGCTTCCAGCACCTCCAGGCCCCGCAGAATGGCCTTTTGCCCGGCCTTGTCCCCGTCGTAGGCCAAATGCACCTGGGGCGCGTACCGGGAAAGCAGCCTGGCCTGCTCCGGGGTCAGGGCCGTTCCCAAGGTGGCGGCCACCCCTTCCACCCCGTATTGGGCCAAAGCCACCACGTCCATGTAGCCCTCCACCAGCACCACCCGCTCCAGCCCTCTTGCCTTGCGCAAAAAATTTGCCGCGTACACGGTATACCGCTTGTTGAAGGCCGGGGTGTCCGAGGTGTTGAGGTACTTGGGCATTGCGTCCCCCATGGCCCGGCCCCCAAAGCCCAGCACGTTGCCATAGGCGTCGATGATGGGGAACATCGCGCGGCCCCGGAACATGTCGAAGGCGCGGCCGTTCCGTTCCATCATCAGGCCGCCCTGGAGCAGCTCGTCCTTGGTGAAGCCCTGCTGGGCCAGGGCGTCGCAGACCTTGGGCTGGGCCGGGGCCGCGCCGATGCCAAAGCGCCGGATCACCCCGTCGCTGAGCCCCCGTCCCTTCAGGTAGGCCAAAATGGCCTCTCCGTCCTTGTCCCACAAATGCTGATGATACAATCTGGCTGCCGCCGCGTTGGCCTGGTAGATGCGCTCCTTCAGGGACCGGCGCTTTTCATAGGCAGGGTCGTTTTGCATTTCGGGAAGTGGCATGCGCAGCTGGTCCGCCAAAAAGGCCACCGCTTCCGCAAAGGACAGGCGTTCCATTTCCATCACAAACTGGATGACGCTGCCGCCCGCCTTGCACCCAAAGCAATGGTAAAGCTGCTTTTGCTCATCCACCGAGAAGGAGGGGGCAGTCTCGTTGTGAAACGGGCACAGACCTACGAATCTATGCCCGTTCTTCTTCAGCGGTACGTAGGAGGACACGATTTTCACGATGTCCGCCCGGGCCCGTAACTCATCCATCCACGCCGTTGGGAACCTGCCTGCCATGGTTGTTTCACCCATCCTATTCATTCGCCGGGCGCAAATACATTCCTGCCAAGCCGCCGAACATTTTCAGCAAGAATCTCCAAAACCCGCGCAAAACGGCCCTTTGCTATCTTTTGGGAAAGGCGTTGGGCACGAAGATCTCCGTGAACTGGTCTATGGCGTACCGGTCCGTCATACAGGCCAAAAAATCGCACACCGCCCGCTGGCTCCCCTCCGTGAAGCCGATCTCCACATATTCCCCCGGCATCTGCTCCGGGTGCTCCTGGTAATACTGAAACAGCGCCGTCAGCACCGCGTCGCAGCGCTCCTCCTCCCGCTTGCGCCAGCTGTCGTGGTACACCTTCTCAAACAGAAAATCCCGCAGATCGTTGCTGGCCCGCTCCACCTCCGGGGACATGGCCACCCGGGGCCGGCCCTGGCTGTGCTGGATGATGTCCAAAATCATGGTGTTGATCCGCTCCCCGTGGGTCTCCCCCAGCGCCAAAAGGCAGCTTCTGGGCAGCTGGGAGGGCTGCAAAATCCCCGCCCGGATGGCGTCGTCAATGTCGTGGTTGATATAGGCGATCCGGTCCGCCCGGCGCACGCACCAGGCCTCCAAAGTCTGGGGCTCCCCCTCCCCGCTGTGGTGGCGGATGCCGTCCCGCACCTCCCAGGTCAGGTTCAGGCCCGCCCCGTCGTTTTCCAGCTTTTCCACCATCCGCAGGCTTTGGACGTTGTGGTCAAAGCCCCCCTCCATCAGCCGGTCCAAGGTGGCCTCCCCGATGTGCCCAAAGGGGGTGTGCCCCAAATCGTGCCCCAAAGCCACCGCCTCCGCCAGATCCTCGTTCAGCCTCAAAGCCCGGGCCAGGGTCCGGGCCACCTGGGCCACCTCCAGCGTGTGGGTCAGCCGGGTGCGGTAATGGTCCCCCCTGGGGGACAAAAACACCTGGGTCTTGTATTTCAGCCTCCGAAAGCTCTTGCAGTGGATGATCCGGTCCCGGTCCCGCTGAAAGGCCGTCCGCACCGTACACGGCGCGATCTCCCGCTCCCGGCCCTTGCTCTGGGCGCTCAGGGCCGCGTAAGGCGAAAGCCGCTCCTCCTCCTGCCTCTCCCATTCCTCCCGAATGTTCATCCCGCCGCCCTCCCCGCTCCTTGCCGGACATTTCCAAAACGGAAATCCCCGTCCCCATATATACCATGCGGAGGCGGGTTTCTCCTTTATTTGGGGGCAAGGGGCTTTGCCCCTTGCATCCCCACCAGGGGCTTTGCCCCTGGACCCTACCAAAGGGACACGTCCCTTTGGAAACCCGCTTTTGACCGTGCTGCGCACGGTCAAGGAAAGGGAAATAAAAAAGGATTGTCTTTCATGAACAATCCTTTATATGGACAATATATGCATACTGAAACTCTTATTCTGAGTACTAAAGCCCTTACGCCCCCAGTCCAGCCTCCCGGAAAAACCGTTCAAAGCCTTGTACTGTCACAATCTCGTCCAAGGCGTTTTCCCCCTCCAGGTCATAGTAATATTTCCCGGAGGGCACATGGATGGACAAGCGGTCCAGGGGAAAGCCCGGCTGGGACCGGGCATGGGCCTTGGCCACGATGCCAAAGGCCACGCTGGCCAAATCCTCCCCCATGCTTTCATAGACATGGCCCCGGTCCAGCACCAGGCAGATGGCGTTGCGGTACCGGGCTGTAAGCATGCCGCCAAAACGCTCCGCCAGGCCGCCGTAGTAGGCGGTCATCTCCCCGTCGCTCATGGCCTTGCCATTGCGCTGGCGCACATGCACCCCGGGCTGGAGCTCCTTTGGCAGCCCCTCCAGGTACAGCCCCGTATCGCAGGAGAAGGTGGGCGTGCCAAAGGCCTCAAAATAGGCATGGGCCTTGATTCTGGCGTTCTCCAAAGGGGTTGCGCCGCTCTCCGCCACCAAAGGCGCGTCCCCCAGGTCCTCCAGGGATATCAGCTCCACAGGCAGCCGGGCCAGGGCGTTTCGCATATACAGCACCTTGGCGGGGTTGCCCGTGCCGTACAGCAGCTTCACCTTTCCTGCTCCTGCTGCTCCAGCGCCGCCCCCACAAAATCCCGGAACAAGGGATGGGGCCGGTTGGGCCGGCTCTTCAGCTCCGGATGGAACTGCACCCCCACAAAGAAGGGATGCCCCGCCAGCTCCACGATCTCCACCAGGTTCCGGTCCGGGTTGCGCCCCGCGATCACCAGGCCCGCGGCCGCGAACCGCTCCAGGTATTCGTTGCTGAACTCATAGCGGTGCCGGTGCCGCTCCCAGATCTCCGCCGCCCCGTAGGCCTTGGCGGAGCGGGTGCCCGGGGTCAAGGTGCAGCGGTACTTGCCCAGGCGCATGGTGCCCCCCAGCTGACCCAGGTCCTGGTCCTCCATCAGATCGATCACCGGGTAGGTGGTATGGGGGTCCACCTCCGTCGTGTGGGCGTCCCGCCAGTCCAGCACATGGCGGGCGAACTCCACCACCGCCATCTGCATCCCCAGGCACAGGCCCAAAAAGGGGATGCCCTGCTCCCGGGCATACTGAATGGCGCAGATCTTCCCCTCCAGGCCCCTGGCCCCGAAGCCGCCGGGCACCACCACCCCCTGGGCCCCCTTCAGCATCCCCGCCACGTTCACCGCCGTCACGTCCTCGGCGTGCACCCACTGGATGTCCACCTTCACCCCATGGAAGATGCCCCCGTGGGTCAAAGCCTCCACCACGCTCAAATACGCGTCCGGCAGCTCCACATACTTGCCCACCAAGGCCACGGTCACGGCCTTTTCGCAGGAAAGCTGCCGCTGCACCAGGTCGGTCCATTCCGCCAGGTCGCACTCCCTGGGGGGGATGTCCAAAAGCTTCAGCACCTGATCGTCCAGCTTTTCCTTGTGCAGCAGCAGGGGCACCTCGTACAGGCTGCGGGCGTTGAGGTTTTGGATCACCCGCTCCACAGGCAGGTTGCAGAACATCCCGATCTTGGAGCGCACGTCAAAGGGCAGCTCGTGGTCCGCCCGGCACACCAGAATGTCCGGCGCGATGCCAATGCCCTGCAAATCCTTCACGCTGTGCTGGGTGGGCTTGGTTTTCAGCTCCCCCGCCGCCTTCAGGTAGGGCACCAAGGTCACGTGAAGGTACAGGCAGTTCTCCCGGCCCACCTCGGCCCGCATCTGGCGGATGGCCTCCAAAAAGGGAAGGCTCTCGATGTCCCCCACGGTGCCGCCGATCTCCGTGATCACCACGTCCGGGGCGTTCTCCGTCCGGGACACAGCCAAAATGTTCCTTTTGATTTCGTTGGTCACATGGGGGATCACCTGGATGGTGGCCCCCAGATATTCTCCCCGGCGCTCCCGGTCGATGACGGTCTTGTAGACCCTGCCGCTGGTAACGCTGCTGGCCTGGGTCAAATTTTCGTCAATGAAGCGCTCATAATGCCCCAAATCCAGGTCCGTCTCCGCCCCGTCGTCGGTGATGAAAACCTCCCCGTGCTGGTAGGGGCTCATGGTGCCCGGGTCCACGTTGATGTAGGGGTCAAACTTCTGGATGGAAACCTTCAGCCCTCTGCACTTCAGCAGCCTGCCCAGCGACGCGGCGGTAATGCCCTTTCCCAAGGAGGAAACCACCCCGCCGGTGACAAAAATAAATTTTGTGTCCATTCTCCATCCATCTCCCAGCCCAAAAATCAGCCTATATTGTAACAGGTCGCGGCTGGAATCGTCAAGGACGGCGCTTTGGGAGAAAAATGGCCGGATCGAAAACAAGATGTACTCTATGGGAGTACACTCACATCGTTGTCCCCCATTTTGTACTTAAAATAAATACATAAGGTGGACTTTTAAGTACACAGTATGGGAGGGGTCTTTTTTCATGCAGAAAACCTATCATATCGGAATCCGCCACCAAGAGGAGGAGCTCCATGTGAAGCTCCACTACATTGCCAAATACGAGGGCCGTTCCGCCAACGGCCATATCATGTACTTAATCCGGAAAAACATTGCGGAATACGAGGCCAAGCACGGCGAAATCCCCATGCCGGAAAAAAAGTGACATGGTCGCACCGGGGTTGTCCCGGGGCCGCGAAGGGTGCCATTTGATTTTCGTTTTTCCGTTGGTTGGCTTGCCCCCGTGGCTCCCTCTATGAGGGAGCTGTCGGCCGCAGGCCGACTGAGGGAGAGATACGCATACGCGCTCCCATACCCGCCCCCGCGCATCTCTCCCTTGACAGCCCCGGGCCAGTGGATACAATGGAAGCACCCCCAGCAAGGAGGCGGCCCCATGTCCACTTTCTCCCCCGGCATCAGCGCCCAGCAAACCTTTTTCGCCACCCAGCAAACCAAGCCCCATGCCTTCCGGGCCGCCCAGCTCCAAAAGCTTCTCAACTGGGTCACCGCCCACG
This sequence comes from Eubacteriales bacterium, assembly GCA_029974855.1. The sequence continues at coordinate 16,921 of JARKQO010000176.1, read as the reverse complement.
AAGGGGACATCCTGTCAGCCCTGGCTGCGGATTTGGGCAAGCACCCCTGCGAGGGGTATATGACCGAGTTTTACCTGGTAAAGCACGAGCTGCGGTTTGCCCTGGGCCACCTGAAGGCCTGGATGCGGCCCCGCCGCCCTTTGCCCTCTTTGGGCCAGCTGCCGGGATATTGCCGCGTCACCCCCCGGCCCTACGGGGTGGCCTTGGTGATGGCCCCCTGGAACTATCCCTTTCAGCTTTCCGTGCTGCCCCTCATCGGGGCCCTGGCCGCCGGAAACTGCGCCACCCTCAAGCCCTCCGCCTACGCCCCCGCCACCTCGGCCCTCCTGGGGGATATGGCCCACAGCCTCTTTCCCCCGGAGTACGTCCAGGTGGTCCAAGGGGGCCGGGAGCAGATTTCCGCTTTGCTGGAGGAGCCCTTTGACGTGATCTTCTTCACCGGCAGCCCCGCCGTAGGCAGGCTGGTGATGGAAAAGGCCGCCCGGCACCTGACCCCGGTGATCCTGGAGCTGGGGGGCAAAAGCCCCGTTTTGGTGGACGAAACCGCAGACATCCCCCTGGCCGCCAAGCGCATCGCCTGGGGGAAATTCCTGAACTGTGGCCAGACCTGCGTGGCCCCGGACTATGTGCTGGTGCACCACAGCCGGGAGCGGGAGCTGTTGGAAGCCCTCTCCGCCGCCATCCAAGGGCTCTACGGCCCCGCGCCTTTGGCCGGGGAGGATTTGGGCCGCATCGTGAACCGGCGGCATTTCGACCGGCTGGCGGCCCTCCTGGGGGACGGCTCCATCGCCTGGGGCGGCCAGACGGACCCCGCCGCCCTGCGCATCGCCCCCACTGTGCTCACCCAGGTCTCCTGGGATTCGCCCCTGATGCGGGAGGAAATCTTCGGCCCCCTGCTGCCCGTTTTGCCCTACCGCACTTTGGAGGAGGCCATGGCCCAGGTGGCAAGCCTGCCCAAGCCCCTGGCCCTGTACCTGTTTTCCCAAAGCCGGGAGACCCGGCGGCGGGTGCTGACAGAAATTCCCTTTGGGGGCGGCTGCGTCAACGACGTGGTGGTCCACATGGCCTCCTGCCGGATGCCTTTTGGGGGCGTGGGCCAAAGCGGCATGGGTGCCTACCACGGCAAAGCCAGCTTCCAGGCCTTTTCCCAGGCCCAAAGCCTGCTATACCGGGGCCGGGGGCCCGATGTCCCCCTGCGCTACCCGCCCTATGGGAACAAGCTGCCCTGGATTCGCAGGCTGCTATAAGAATAAAAGCCTCCAAAAGGGGGAAAGGAACGAAAGGCAGGTACCCAAATGAACGTTACAACCCCATGGCTTGCCTGGGCGGTGGAGCTGCAAAGCCTCGCCCAGGCGGGGCTCACCTATGGAAAGGACCTGTTTGACCTCCAGCGCTATGAGCGCCTCCGGGAGATCGCCGCCGAGATGATGGCCCATCAGGCGCAAATCCCGCTGGAAACCGCGAAGGACCTCTTCTGCAACGAAACGGGCTACCAAACCCCCAAGCTGGACACCCGGGCCGCCGTGTTTCAGGAGGGGAAAATCCTCCTGGTACAGGAATTGGACGGCCGGTGGGCGCTGCCCGGGGGCTGGGTGGATGTGAACCTGTCCGTGAAGGAAAACACCGTGAAGGAAGTGAAGGAGGAAGCGGGGCTGGAGGTAATAGCGGACAAAATCATCGCCGTACAGGACAGGGCCAAGCATAACCTGCCCCCCTACGCCTACGGCATCTGCAAAATCTTTGTGCTGTGCACCCTTTTGGGGGGCGCTTTTGAGGAAAACCTGGAAACCCTTCAAAGCGGTTACTTCGGGGAGGAGGCGCTGCCCCCGCTGTCAGAGGAAAAAAACAACCTGGAACAGGTGAAAATGTGCTTTGCCGCCCACCGGGCCGCGCATTGGGATACCCTGTTTGACTGAACCTCTTTCATAGGCTTCTCAGAGCCCTTCGTCGGCCCAATCCTGGCACTGCTGAATCCGCGTGCCCTCGTTGTCCTCCGCCGGGTCGTAGGCAAATTCGTGGAGCTGCTTGCAGGGGAACCGGTCGCATTGCCCGCAGTGGGCCTTGCCCTTGCCCTCGCAGCAGCTTTTGATGGGGCAGCTCTTGCCCCAAAACGGCTTCTTGATCGCCAGGCAGCCCGCGCACTTCATGATCTCCCGGTATTTGCACTCGCTGCAAAGCAGCCCGCACCTGGATTCCACCATATGCCTTCACCCTCCAAGCCCATGCCCTTTTCCCTTGCTTGACAAAGCATAGCAAAGTTCGACAACCCTGTCAACTCGGAACTTGTTTCGCCGCGCTCCCCTATGGTACAATTAAAGGGTATCGTCATCAAGCGCGGCTGCAAGAAGGAGCGTGCCCCTATGAAATTCGTCTCTTGGAACGTCAACGGCCTGCGGGCCTGCCTGGGCAAGGGCTTTTTGGAATACTTCGACATGGCGGAGGCGGACTTCTTCTGCCTCCAGGAAACCAAGATGGAGCAGGGCCAGGCGGACATCGCCCCGGCGGGCTATCTGCAATACTGGAACAGCGCGGTGAAGAAGGGCTATTCCGGCACAGCCGTATTCACCAAGCGGGAGCCCCTGGCCGTATCCTATGGCATGGGCATCCCCCACCATGACCAGGAGGGCCGGATCATCACCTTGGAATATGACAATTTTTACCTGGTGACGGTGTACACCCCCAACAGCCAGCGGGAATTGTTACGCCTGGACTACCGCATGACCTGGGAGGACGCCTTCGCGGACTTCCTGGCGGGCCTGGACGCCAAAAAGCCCGTGGTGGTCTGCGGGGACATGAACGTGGCCCACCGGGAGATCGACATCCGCCGCCCCAAGGAAAACGTGAACAACGCGGGCTTCACCCCCCAGGAGCGGGAAAAGATGACAGCGCTGCTGGAGCGGGGCTTTGTGGACACCTTCCGGCACCTGCACCCGGAGGAAAGGGACCGCTACAGCTGGTGGAGCTACATGGGCAACGCCAGGGCCAAGAACGTGGGCTGGCGCATCGACTATTTTCTGGTAAGCCGGCGCCTGGCGGACAAGATCACTGTGGCGGACATCCATTCCGATATCTTCGGCAGCGACCACTGCCCCGTGCTGCTGGAGCTGGAGGCCTGAGGCCATCCCTTCTTACAGAAAGGGCCTTTGAAAGGAGCCTTCCCATGAAATACCTTTTCGCGTCGGACCTCCACGGCAGCGCCTCCGCCTGCCAGGCGGTGCTGGCCCGGCTGGAGGCGGAGCGGGCGGACCGGCTGGTTTTGCTGGGGGATTTGCTCTACCACGGCCCCCGGAACGACCTGCCGGACCGCTACGACCCCAAAGCCGTGCTGGCTATGCTCAACGCCGTTTCCCCCGCCCCTTTGGCGGTCCGGGGCAACTGCGACGCCGAGGTGGACCAGATGGTGCTGAACTTCCCCATCATGGCGGACTACCTGCCCTTGCCCCTGCCGGGAGGCCGCGCCGCCTTCGTCACCCACGGCCATCTGTGGAACATCTCCTCTCCCCCGCCCCACCAGCCCGGGGACGTGCTGATCCACGGCCACACCCATCTTCACGGGGTGTTCCCCCAGGCGGACTACGTGTACCTGAACCCCGGCTCCGCCGCCTTGCCCAAGGAGGGCCAGCCGGGAAGCTACATGGTCTACGAAAACGGGGCGTTCACCATCAAGTCTTTGGCGGGGCAGCCCCTGGCGGAGCACCGGCTGTAAGGAAGCCCCGGCCCAAAGGCCCTGGGGCAAAGGCTTTGCCCCCAAGCAGGCATCCCCCGAAAAATCCGCTTCTTCACCGGATTTGTCCTTGACAAGCCCAGGCGGAATTTGGTATGATACCCTTTGGCATCAATAGGCTCCGCTAGCCCCGGAATGCTATTGAACACGGGGGCGCTTGCTGACCATCGGGCGCTCCGGGAACCGATCATCTTGCCTTGAAGGAGGACCCCACCTTGAATACCTATATGGCAAAGGCCGCGGACGTGCAGCGCAAATGGTACGTCGTGGACGCCCAGGGCCTGGTGCTGGGCCGCCTGGCCAGCCAGGTCGCCAGCATTCTGCGCGGCAAAAATAAGCCCATCTTCACCCCCCACGTGGATACGGGTGATTACGTGATCATCCTCAACGCCGATAAGGTGGTTTTGACCGGCAACAAGCTGGATCAGAAGGTGTACTACAAGCACAGCGGCTTTCCGGGCGGCCTCAAGGAGACCGTCTACCGCAAGCTCATGGCTGAAAAGCCCGAGTTCGCCGTGAAGCACGCCGTGGTGGGCATGCTGCCCAAGGGCCCCCTGGGCCGCCAGATGGCCAAAAAGCTGAAGGTGTATGCCGGAAGTGAGCACGACCACGCCGCCCAGCAGCCCGAGAAGCTGGAACTGAAGTAAGGACGAGAGGAGCGAAAACAACATGGCGAAGGTAGAATACAATGCCGTAGGCCGCCGCAAGAAGGCCATTGCTCGCGTCCGTTTGGTCGCCGGCGACGGAAAGATCACCATCAACAAGCGGGACATCGACCACTATTTCGGCCTGGAAACCCTGAAGATGACCGTGCGCCAGCCCATGGAGCTGACCAAGGCCGCCGGGGATATGGACATCCTGGTGAACGTGGTGGGCGGCGGCCTGTCCGGCCAGGCAGGGGCCATCCGGCACGGCATCAGCCGGGCCCTCACCAAGGCCAACCCCGATCTGCGGGACAGCCTCAAAAAGGCGGGGTTCCTGACCCGGGACCCCCGCATGAAGGAGCGCAAGAAGTACGGCCTGAAGGCCGCCCGCCGCGCGCCCCAGTTCAGCAAGCGTTAATTCCCCTTTGCGGCAAAAGCCGCTTCTTACATCCCCGCAGCTTTGCGGGGGTGTTTTTTCATGGGTTTTTTTCACGCCTTTTTCCCCCAGAACCCGCCGCTTCCTCCCGCCATACCATGGTGGTAGCGGCTGCCCCCTTTTGTACGCCGGGCAGCGCCCCACCCTTTCTTTTTGGGAGGAATCCACATGTCCGAAAACCTCAGCTGCCAATACCATCCCAGCTGTCCCCTCTGCCAGCCCATGCTGCCGCCCCCCATGGGGGATGATTCGCCCCGGTGCCATGTCCACGAGGTCCTGGGCAGCGTGATGCTCTCCCCGGAGTGGGAGGACCCGCGCCTTTGCCCGGCGGGGGACACGGCCGGTCTACCGCAACTCCCTCAGGGCCAGGAAGCAAGCCTCCGGCCCCGGGCGCTCCATACCCACCGCTTCGCCACGGTCAGCGGCCCGGCCATTCCCGTGCCCGGGGGCCACGTGCACGAGGTGTCCCTGCGCACGGATTTCCATGAGGACCATTTTCATCTGATTTTAGGCCCCAGCGGCCTGCCCGTGGCCGTGGGGGACCGGCACGTGCACTTCCTCACCGGCAGAACCAGCCTCAGTGACGGCCATTGCCATCCCTTCCGGGCCGCATCCTTGCTGGAGGACCCCACGGGGCGGTAACAGGCAAGGGACGTTGGGGAGCCCGCCCCAACGTCCCAAAGACCGCCAGAAAGGAATAGAACATATCTCACTTCCGCCCCTGGGCCGTTTCCTCCTGAAAGAACCAGCCAGGGGCAACTTTGAGAGCCTTGGCAAAAGCGATGATTTGTACATCGGTAAGGGGGCGCGTACCGTTTTCAATCTTGCCAATGGAACTTGCTGACAACCGCACGTTATACAATTCTAACCTTGCGCTGATATCACGCTGCGTAGCCGGAGGCTTTTCCGCAAGCCGGGCAATGCGGATTTTGAAACCAACAACGTTCTTTAGACTATCCATCCTCATCACCACCATGTATTGGTGTTGATTATAGTAGATAAACCATGATATAATCGGACTGTCAGTCCGCTCACATGTCGAAATACGCAGGGGAAAATAACAGGCGCTTTCTCTTTGACATGAAATAGCGTGAGAAAAACAGGGCGCTGCGCACCGGAAACCCCCTCACCTAAATGGGCTATACCGAAGGAGAAAAGAATGGACTACGCTGCTTTAGGCCAACAAATCCGCAGGTTGCGCAAGGCCAAACAACTCTCTCAACAAGCCCTGGCCGAGGCGGTAAACGTATCCCCCTCTTTTGTTGGCCATGTGGAACGGGGAACCCGGAAGGCCAGCATGGAAACCCTCATTTCCATTGCCAATTCCCTGGGGGTCGGCACGGATATACTCCTTCGTGATTCTCTCCACACGAACAACTCCAATGAAGCCCTTGCTCCGGAAGAGAGACGGTTTGTGAATCAAATGATCGACCTGGCCCGAAGTACCTATCGCCGGTAAAAGGGAAAAGGACCATTTTCACCTGATTTTGGGCCCCAGCGGCCTGCCCGTGGCCGTGGGGGACCGGCACGTGCACGTCCTCACCGGCAGAACCAGCCTCAGTGACGGCCATTGCCATCCCTTCCGGGCCGTGTCCTTGCTGGAGGACCCCATGGGGCGGTAACAGGCAAGGGACGTTGGGGGCCTTCCCCCAACGTCCCAAAGGGTCGTTTGCCTGCCGTCTCCCCTTACAGGGAGGAAATTCTCGTCACCGTCAAGCCCGCCTGGGTCAGCGTGGCGGGGATGAAGATGGTTTCCACCATGTTGTTGACCAATGACAGGGTGGCGGGAACCGTGGTCACTTCCACGATGGCCGTGCCCCCCACCTGGCCGGACACGATGGGGGAAGAGGCTTGGGAAACCAAAACCCCGTCCAGTTCCAAATCTATGGTGACGGTGGGAGAGGTCTCAGCGCCGTCCGTGGCAACCCACCAATTGACCAGATAGTACCCAGCCTCGCTGATGATGATTTCCCCGGAGCCGGGTACATAGGAAATAGAGCCGCTGCTGATGGGGGCGATATTAAAGGGCACGGGGTCCCCGCTGAGAAGCGTGTCGGTCTCGCCGCTCATCCATGCCAAGCTCATGAAAGTCGTGCTGACCTCGGGGCCGGTGGGGCCGGTGGGGCCCGTAGCGCCCGTGGCGCCCACAGGGCCTTGGGGGCCGGCGGGGCCGGCAACGCCCTGGGGTCCGGTGGGACCGATGACTCCGGGAAGGCCCTGGGGCCCGGAAGGTCCGGCGGGGCCTTGGGCTCCGGCAGGGCCGGCAACGCCCTGGGGCCCGGTGGGGCCGATGGCCCCGGCAATGCCCTGGGGTCCGGCAGGGCCGGCGGGGCCGGCGGGACCGGCTACGCCCTGGGCTCCTGTGGGGCCGATGGCCCCGGGAATGCCCTGGGGCCCGGCAGGGCCGGCGGGGCCTTGGGCTCCGGCGGGTCCGGCAGGCCCTTGGGGTCCGGTGGGGCCTATGGCTCCGCCAGGTCCCTGGGCTCCGGTAGGTCCGGCTGGGCCTTGGGCCCCGGCGGGTCCGGCATCGCCCTGGGGTCCGGTGGCGCCCAGGGCTCCGGGAAGGCCCTGGGGTCCGGCGGGTCCGGCTGGGCCTTGGGCTCCGGCGGGTCCGGCAATGCCCTGGGGCCCGGTAGCGCCGATTTCACCGGGAATGCCCCGGGGTCCCCCGGGTCCTTGAGGTCCTTCGGGGCCCTGGGGTCCGGCGGGGCCGCGAGGCCCGTGAGGGCCGGGAGGGCCTTGGCACCCGGGAGGCCCAGGAGGTCCTTGGCACCCGGCAGGTCCGTGCGGTCCGGGAGGTCCTTGGCGCCCGGCAGGCCCCTGGGCTCCGGCGGGTCCGGCGGGTCCCCTCATGCCCGGAGGACCGGGAGGCCCCGGAGGACAGGGACGGCAGGGTGGCTGGGGCGGGCAGGGAGGATAAGGAGGCCAAGGGGGATAGGGAGGACAAGGCGGCTGAGGAGGACAGGGCGGCTGGGGAGGACAGGGCGGCTTGGGAGGATAGGGAGGATAAGGAGGGCAGGGCGGCCGGTGGTCGTTGCAATTGCCTCCGGAGGAAAAATCATTCATATCTGAAGGAAATGCCGCGCCGTCCTGGGTCTGGAGAGGATAGGGGGGATAAGGGGGACAGGGCGGCCGGTGGTCGTGGGAATGGCCTCCGGAGGAAAAATCATTCATCTCTGAAGGAAAAGCCGCGCCATCCTGGGGCTGGAGAGGATAGGGGGGATAGGGTGGATAAGGGGGATAGGGCGGCCGGTGGTCGTGGGAACGGCCTCCGGAAGAAAAATCATTCATCTCTGAAGGAAAGGCCGCTCCATCCTGGGGAATGGACGCCTGATAGTCATAATCAAGATTGAACATGGTCTTCACCCCGGGTAAAGCAATAGGGCACCATTACATGAGTATGTAAAAAGCCCCCCCAAGGTGAAAAACACGCCGGGAAAAGCCCTGTGAACCAGGGTCCCCCGGCGTGGTCCCACGCCCCGCAAAAATGCCGCCAAGGAAAAGAAGGAAACCTCCGCCGCAGGCAAAGCCAGCGGCCCCTTTTCAGGAAAAGCGTTGGCTGATGGCGTTTTTCAAGGACGTCTGCAAATGGGAGCGGATGTTGAAAACCGCTTCGTTTGTGTCATGCCGCTCAATGGCGTCCAGGATGCCCCGGTGGGCCGAGATGGCGTCGGCGTGGTGCTCCTTCAAGGTGAAGGTGATGTTCCTGTATTCATGGAAGGAGCTGGCCAACAGTTGGTTTACGTTCATCAGCAGCTCGTTCTTGCCGCCCCCGGCAATGCCGCTGTGAAAGGCCTCGTCCATCTCGGTCATCCGGCTCACGTCGCCCTCTTCAATGGCTTTTTCAAAGCGCTCCTGAACGGATTTCAAATTCTCCAAATCCTTTTCGTCAAATCTGCGGATGAACAGCCGCACGGCCAGCTCCTCAATGGCGATGCGCAGATCGATGTAGTCCCGCATATCGTCCTTGCTGCTGAGGATCCACCTGGACTGTCCCCCGTCCGACCCCTCCCGGGAGGTGACATAGGTGCCCGAACCGCGCTTGATCTTCACGAAGCCCTGGGAATGCAGCATCCGCATGGCTTCGCGCACCGTAGAGCGCCCCACCGCGTATTTTTGGCACAGCGCCTGTTCCGTGGGCAGCCGGTCGCCCACCTGCACCACTCCCTCACGGATTTCCGAAACGATCGCTTCATACACCAGATCAATGCTCGATGCTCCGTTTGCCATTTTCATCCCGTCCCCCACTGTGTGATGGTGCGGCCCTCTCCTGTCCGCCATTTCATCGCCGTGCCCGATATACCGGCACCCGGCCTGTTTTGGGCCCAAACAGGCCACCTCCCAAGCGGAATATGCGTTACGAATACGGATGGGCCCGGGCGGCCTCCACCATGGCCTTCAGGTTTTCCACAGGCGTGGCCTCCGCCACAAAGCAGCCCGTGCTCAGCACAAAGCCCCCGCCGGCTCCCGCCGCCTGGATGCATTGGCGGGCCTCCCGCCCAACCTCCTCCGGGGTGCCGTTCAGCACCAGCATGGGGTTCAGGTTGCCGCACAGGCAAACCTCCCGCCCGATGGCCTCTTTGGCATAAGCAAGGTCCACCATGGAATCCACGTCCAGCATGTCAATCCCGGTCCGGGCAAAAAGCGGCAGAAAATCGGTGTTGTTGCCGCAGGAGTGCAGCACGATGGCCGCGTCATGCTCCCGCAGCACGGGGCCCACCGCCTCCACGATCCTCCGGTGGTAGGGCAGCACGTATTTCAGGTAGGTATCCGCCGAAATCATATCGTGGGAGCACAGCGAATCCCCGATGTAGGCGATGTCCGCGCCCAGCCTCACCTGGGCGGTGATAAACGCGATGCTGGTCTGGGCGGCGATGTCCAGCAGGTGGCGGACCGCCCCCTCCTCCCAGCCCTCCGTCTCCCCCGCGTCGATGTCCATCAGGGTTTCAAACAGCCTGTCGATGCCCAGCAGAAAGCCCGCGATGGAGAAGGGCCCGGTGCCGGTGCTCCGGATGGCGATCTCGCCCTTCACCTGGGCCGCCAAAGCGCTGACTGCCTCCAGGTACACGGGCATGCGCCCGTCCCTGTAGGGGTCCGCCGGGCCCAAAGCGTAGGCGTCCCGCAGGCTTTCCAGCGGATGCCCCTTCGCGGTGGGCAGCGCGTGGTCATGGAGCGTGGTTTTCAGGCCGAACCCCTCGGCCATGTAGTACGCGTCGGCCGCGGTGACCACCATGTCCGTTCCCAGGGCCTCGCAAAGCCGCAGTTGGCACCGGGCGATCACCGCGCCGTCTGTCACGTAGTCCCGGATGCTGACCCCTCCGTAACGCGCCGCCATGCTGCCGATGATGGGCGCCACAGGCGTCACGTCCGGCTGCTGATGGCGCAGCGCCCGCTTCACTCTTTCCAGGGCGTTCACGCAGCCATCCCCCCTATTCCTTGCTCTGGGCAGCGGCCTGCCGGTATGCCAGGTACCTATCCACAGCCAGGCGGATCTGCCGGCATTCCTCCGGCTGCGCGCCGTTCAGCGGCGACAGGCTTTCGCCGCAGCCCCGCCCGGTCATCTCCAGGGCGGCCTTCAACCGGCGCGGGAATTGCGCGCCGATGATGTTCATCCAAATGTCGTACACCATCTCCTGCAGCCTGTCCGCCTCTTGGCTTTGGGTGCCCCGCAGGTTCCACAGCTTCACGCACACCTCGGGGAACAGGCCCAGGATGGCGGCGATGGCCCCGTCCGCGCCCAGGCAAAAGGTGGTGTACATCAACTCGTCCGTGGCGGCATAGATGAGCCCCTTGCCCCCGCACCGGGCCCGCATGGCCATAAAGCCCCCCACCCCGCCTATGCTCTGCTTGATCCCCACGACGTTTTCAATGTCCAGCAGGCCGTAGGCGTCCTGGGGGTAAATCTCGTTTTGGGGCACCACATTGTAGACGATGATGGGCAGGTCCACGGCGTCGGAAATCGCCTGATAAAAGCGGTGGTTCCCCTGGGCGTCCGTACCGCCCAGATACTGGATGGGGGTAATCATCAACGCGTCCGCGCCGGCTTGCCGGGCCTGCCTGGCCGCCCGGATGGCGTCCCGGGTGGACTGGCGGATGATGCCGGCCACCACGGGCCCGCGCTTATGGTTTTCTTCGCCAATGATTTCGATCATCCGGTTGCGCTCCTGGTCATGGACCATGGCGCCCTCTCCCGTGGAGCCCGCCGGGCTGACGCCGTGCACCCCTGCGTCCAGAATATACCGCACCTGGGCCCGGAACGCCTCCTCGTCCAGCTGCTCTGCGGCCGTCCAGGGCGTGACCACCGGAGCGATCACGCCGGTCAGATGTTGGTATTTGTCCCGCTTGTTCGGCGTATGTGCCGCCTGCTTCATGGTTTCAACCTCCAAGATACGCTTTGCGGATTTCATCGGATTGCATCAGGTCCTCGCTGCGGCCGCTGGTGGTGATCAAGCCGTTGCCCAGCACGTAGGTCCTGTCGGAAATAGCCAAGGACATAAACGCGTTCTGCTCCACCAGCAGCACAGGCACATGCTTCTCCTTGTTGATGCGGACAATGGTGTTGAACATATCCTCCACGATCACCGGGGCCAGCCCCAAGGAGGGCTCGTCCAGCATGATCAGCTTGGGGTTGCTCATCAGGCCCCGGGCAATGGCCAGCATCTGCTGCTCGCCCCCGGAAAGGGACCCGGCCAGCTGCTTGCGCCGCTCCTTCAGGCGCGGGAAAAGCGCGAACTGCTCCTCCATGGCCGCCGCCAGCGCCGCCCGGGCCGGCTTTTGGGAATAAGCGCCCATCTCCAGGTTCTGCTCCACCGTCATATCGGGGAATACCATCCGCCCCTCCGGCACATAGGTAATGCCCAGGCTCACGATCTCATGGGTTTGGGCCTTGCTGACGTCCTTGCCGTCAAACAGGACCGTGCCGTTTTTCACGGGCCGAAGCCCCATGATGGAGCGCATGGTGGTGGTTTTGCCCGCGCCGTTGGAGCCGATGATGGAAACGATCTCGTGATTGTGTACGCACAGCGATATGCCGAAAAGCGCCTGGACCTCCCCGTAAAACACATCCACAGAATCCAAAGCCAGAATCACTTGATTGTCGTTCATTGGTGCGCCTTATACCTTTCTCCCAGGTAGGCCCGGATCACCTCGGGGTCGGTCTGGATCTGCGCGGGGGTACCTTCGGCGATTTTCGCGCCGAAGTTGATCACGGTGAGCCGGTGGCTCAGCTTCATCACCACGTCCATGTTGTGCTCGATGAGAAAGAGGGTTTTCCCGTCCTTGTGGATTTTCCGCAGCAGCGCCACAAAATCGCTCCGCTCCGAGGGGTTCAGCCCGGCGGCCGGCTCGTCCAGCAGCAGCAGCCTGGGCTCCGTGATCAGGGCCCGGGCCACCTCCAGCACCTTCTTCTTCCCATAGGGAAGGTTCTTCACAATGTCGTTCTCCACGCCCCGCAGCCCCACGTAGTCCAGCAGGTACTCCGCCTTCTCCCGAAGGAGTTTTTCCTCCTGGGCAGCCTTGCGAAAGCACACCAGCGTGCGGAAAATGCCCAGCTCCGTCTGCTGAAACCCGCCCGCCATCACGTTTTCCAGGGAGGTCATGGAGTCGAACAGCTTCAGGTTCTGAAAGGTGCGGCCAATGCCGAAGCGGGCGATCTCATAGGTGGGCTTCAGGGTGATGTCCTGGCCGCGAAAGGAGATTTTGCCGCTGGTGGGCGGGAAGATGCCCTCGATCAAATTGGTGGTGGTGGTTTTGCCGGAGCCGTTGGGCCCGATCAGCGCGTGAATGCTATGCTCCTCCACCCGCATGGTCAGCCCGTCAACGGCCACCACGCCGCCGAAATGCTTGGTCAGGTTTTCAATGGCCAGCATGCTGTCCTGCGCCTCCTTTGCGGGTCAGCCTTTTGTACAGCGACAAAACGCCAGACCGAATCAGGGGATACAGCCCGTGGGGAACCAGCACCGCCATCACAAGGCAGACCACGCAGAATACCAGCCAGTAATAGTTGCCCAGGGAGCGCAGAAACTCCGGAAGGGTGGTCACCAAAATGGCCCCCAGCACGTTGCCCGGCACGGACCCGATGCCCCCGATCATCAGCATGGCCAGGTAGTTCTGGGCCTCGGGGATGGTGAAGGACATGGGGTTGATGTATCCCGTCATCCCCGCGTACAGCGCCCCGGCGATGCAGGCGTACAAGGACGTCAGCGTAAAGGCCTGGATCTTCAGCGTGGATATTTTGATCCCCAGGGCTTCGCTGGCGGCGTCATTGTCCCGGATGGACTTAAAGGCGCGCCCCCATTTGGAATGGACCAGCCTGTGAGCGATCAGCGTGGCGGCCACGCAGAAGAAGAGCAGCACATAGTAATAATCGAAGTAGTTCACAAACTGATAAAACCAAAGGCCCACCTTGCGGATGCCGTTCAGGCCGTTCACGCCCCCCGTCAGCTCCGACAGGTTGGTGATGAAAAGGCGCACAATCTCGGAAAAGCCGATGGTGGTCAGCGACAGGTAAAACCCCTGGAGCCGCAAGGACGGGTACCCCAAGGTGCGGCCGATCAGGATGCCAAGCACCACCACCACCCCCAGGGCCAGCCAGGGAAGCACCCCCATGTCCACAGTCAAAATGCCGTAGGCATAGGCCCCCAAAGCAAAGATGCCCGCTGTGCCCAGGTTCATCTGGCCGGTGAGCCCGGTGATGAAGTTCAGGCCCAGCACCAGAATGATGTTGATGAGCAGCTTGTCGATCACCGTCTGCACATACAGGGAAGCGATCCGGGGAACAAACAGGAGCGCCAGCAACAGGGCCAGCCCGCCGCATCGCATGATCCACTTTTTCTTCATATTCTCTCCCTTTCCCTGCCAAGGATTTATCCCTTTTTCACCCGCACGATGCCGCCGGGGCGAATCAGCAGGAACAGTATCATGACGATAAAGGCAACCACGTCCTTGTAGACAGCCGGAAAGACCATGATGCCGAACTGCTCCAGCAAGCCGATCAGCAGCCCTCCCACAATGGCCCCGGGGTAGCTGCCAAAGCCCCCCACAATGCCCGCGCAGAACCCCTTCAGGGCGGTGGCGGAGGCCATGGAGGTGCTGACGTTGAAGATGGGCGTAATCAGGATGCCGATGACCCCGCAGATGGCGGCGCTGATGCCCACGGTCAGGTTGATGCTCCTGGCCACGTTGATCCCCATCAGGGCCGCTGCGTCCTTGTTCTGGGCCACGCAGCGCATGGCCTTCCCCTGGCGGGTCAGCTTGAAAAACAGCTGCAGCCCCACCACGATCACAATGGCCACCACAATAATGTATACGTAGGTTTCCGACAGCGCGGCGGAGCCGATGCGGACGCTGCCCTTCAGGAAGCCCCGGACGGCGAAGGGGATCGGGCCCCACACCAGGCGGATCAGCTCCGTAATGATCCGGCTGAGCATCATGGTCCCAAACATGGCGAAGATCACAAACGCGCTGTTCCGCAGGGGATTAAACACCAGAACGGACGCCGCCACCCCCACGATCAGCATCGCCGCCACCGTGCACACGATGGCCAGCAGAGGCAGCGCGCTCATCAGCTTCATGAAGGTGCCCGCAAAGAAGAACGCGCCCAGCACAATAAAGGCTTCGTGGCTGAAATTGACCAGGCCGGTGGCGTTGAAGATCAAGGTGTATTCCGTGGCCACCAGGCAATAGATGAACCCCATGGCCAGGCCCGTCACAATGGTTTGCACAATATGTTGCATGCGTGTACCCACTTTCCAGTTTCGGATCATTCCGCGCCGCCGGGTGGCCGGCGGCGCGGAACGCATGGGTTGCTTTCCTTACTTCAGCAGGGAAACCGTCTCGCTGATCACCGGGGTCAGGTCCTTGATCTCCGCCAAGGAGATCTCAAAGATCATGTTGGTGTACTGGTCCGAGGCGGCGTTCACCTCGCCCACAGGCACCATCAGGCCCTGGGTCTGGGCCACGGCGTCGCGCACAGCCTGGCGGTCCGTGGAGCCGGCCCGCACGATCGCGTCCGCAACCACCTTCACACAGCCGTAGTACACCGCCGCGTGGATGTCCGGCGCGGTTCCGTATTCCTTCAAAAACGCTTCCGTAAAGGCCTTCTGCACCTCCCGGCTGTCTGTGTAGGAGAAGTCGGAGACGCACTTCCAGCCCTCCACCCATTCCGGCTCCATCAGCGCCAGCACGTCGGCCTGGGCGATGATGGGGTTGGTGAACACCGGCGCGTGGATGTTCAACTCGTACATCTGGCGGGCGATGATGGCCACGGGGTTGTTGTGGGTGGACATCACGTAGGCGTCGCAGCCCTCAGCCACGGATTTGGACAGCGTGGAGGACATGTCCACATCCGAGGGGTTGTGGCCCTCGTAGTAGTAGGGGATGTTGGCCTCGTCGAAATAGGCCATGTACAGATCGGCGGCGGCCTTGCCCACCTCGTCGTTCACGCAGAGGATGCCCACCTTGGTGGCCCCGGCCTCGATGGCGGCCTTGGCCAGAATCCGCACGTTGATGTCGTCCGTGGCCCGGGCCCGGAAAACCCAGGGGTTCTCCAGCTTGCGCACCGTGGCGGCTGTGGAGCCGTTGATGCACATCACGCCGTTGGCGGTCAGCGAATCCGCCACGGCAATGGTGGCGCCGCTGAAATACGGGCCCAAAATGGCCACCACGCCGTCGGAGGCCAGCTTGTTCACCATCTGCACGGAAAGGTCCGAGTTCCCCTGGTCGTCCTCCACCTGGAGCTTCAGCATCTGTCCGTCAATGCCGCCGGCCTCGTTGATCTCCTTGATGGCCAGCTTTGCCCCCTGGGTGGCCCGCAGGCCGGAGGAGGCGTAATCGCCCGTCATCGGGATAGTCATGCCCAGCAGGATGGTCCCGTCCTCCGCCACAGCGGATGTCCAGAGCGTGGCGGCAAGCAGCACCGCCAATAGAAGCGCAGACAGTTTCCTCATCGTTCATTCCCCTTCTTTCCTTTTATTCCCATACAATTCGGTGCGGACCGTAAAATCAGCAGACAATCTATGGCGTGTGCATCCCGCAATTGTATGATGTATGTGGGTATTGTAATGGACAAAATTGCCGTTGTCAATAGCCCTCCCTACAAAAAATCAAAAATTTCTGTGGATAACCTCAGGATATACCTCAAATTTTTTATGGATTGTGCCTTGACAGGGATGCAAGGGTCGGAGTATACTGAACAAAGTCAGCAGATGATCGCCGGTGATTTCCAGGAGAAATCATCATACAATTACGACTTCGCAATGAAAGGACACTCACATGGACACGTCAAACAAGGGCTTTGGCCGCATTTCCATTCCGGTCGTCACCCCCTTTTTCGAGGATGAGGAAGTCCATTACGCGGCGTATACGCAGCTGATCGACTACCTCCTGACCCATGACATGGGCGATTCCCTCATTTCAACGGGCACAACGGGCGAGGCCGCCTCGCTGATGTTTGAGGAGCGGGTCCGGCTGTATGAAACCGCCAAGGAGGCGGTGGCGGGCCGGTGCGCTTTGATCTGCGGCACCGGGTGCGCCTCCACCAAGGAAACGCTGCGCCTGACCAGGCAGGCCGTGGATATCGGCGCGGACTACTGCCTGATCGTGGCCCCCTTCTACAGCAAGCCCGACCAGGAGGGCATCTATGGGCACTATATGCGCATCGCGGACGAGACCGGCGCCAGGATCATGCTGTACAACATCCCCATTTTCACCGGCGTCAACATCGATCCGGCCACGGTGGCCCGGCTGGCTCAGCATCCCGGCATCGTGGGCATCAAGGACGAGGCCGGCATCAACCCCAACCAGGTGCTGGACTACCGCCTGGTGACCCAGGACATCGACCCGGATTTCATCATCTTCAACGGCGACGACGTGATGCTGCTGCCCACCATCGCCCAGGGGGCCCAGGGCATCATCAGCGGCTCGGCCCACATTCTGGGCCCGGAGCTGCGCCAGATCTTCGACGCCTTCGAGCGGGGGGACAACCGGCTGGCTTTGGAGGTTTTCACCAAGCTGTACCGGTTCTGCCGCACCTGGGCCAGCTTTGGCCGCATCCACCCCAACCCGGTGCTGCGGCCCGCCATCGAGCTGAAAACCGGCCTGAAGCTGGGCCCGGCCCGG